>CACXEL010000170.1 GCA_902766655.1 uncultured Lachnospiraceae bacterium
GGATCAAGGCCGTCATCTGTCAAGGAAAATCCATTGACAAATTTTACAAGATATGTAAAAAAGTGCTTGACCGTGGCACACTATTTTGGTATTCTATCATAGTGCGTTAAGGCATCAAACCTCCGTGGGTGATGTGATTCCTTTGGAAAGAAAGTAATTGACAAAGCACCTGGAGAGTATGTATAATATCAAAAGTGCGTTAAGGGAGGTGTTTACATGTCGATTTGTCCGAAGAATAAGCATTCGGCTGCCAGACGCGACAAGTCCAGAGCCGGTCATTGGAAGATGGCTGCCTCTACACTCGTCAAGTGCAGCAAGTGCGGCGCTCTTATGATGCCGCATCGCGTCTGCAAGGCCTGCGGATCCTACAACAAGAGAGAGATCGTTAAGCAGGACGAGGCGTAATCCGTTTTCAAAAATATGCACGCCACAAAGGCTGTCGCCGGTTACGGTGGCAGCCTTTTATCATATTCTTCCGAAGATTCAGCGCTGACAGCAAGGTATGCTCTCCATACCGGGCCGGGTACTGAACAGTTTTTGTGTTTTTTATTGTTTGGTGAGGTTATACTATGGAAAAGATCGTGATCGCCGTGGATGCGGCGGGCGGAGACTATGCCCCGGCTGTGCCGGTCGAAGGCTGCGTGGAAGCGCTGAAGCGCAACAAGGACATTGAGGTGGTCCTCTACGGAGACGAGTCTGCCGTCCGGAGCGAGCTCGCCAGGTACAAGTACGACACCGACCGCGTCAGTGTGGTGAACTGCACCGAGCAGATCGCCATGGCCGAGCCGCCGGTGTCCGCCATCCGAAAGAAGAAGGATTCCTCGATCGTGAAGGGCATGATGTCCGTGCGCCGGGGGGAGGCAGGTGCCTTCATTTCCTCGGGAAGCACCGGCGCCGTGCTGGCAGGCGGGCAGCTCCTTGTCGGGCGCCTCAAGGGCATCGAGCGGCCGCCCCTTGGGGTCCTCATTCCCACGGAGAAGGGCACTTCCCTCCTCATCGACTGCGGCGCCAACGTGGACGCCCGTTCCAGCTGGCTGGCCCAGTTCGCGGAGATCGGTTCCATTTATTACGGGGCCACCTTCGGTAAAGAGAGACCTACGGTCGCCATCCTGAACATCGGTGCTGAGGAGGAGAAGGGCAATGCCCTGGTCAAGGAGACCTTCCCTATTCTCAAGGCAAATGAGAACATCAACTTCATCGGCTCCATCGAGGCCAGGGATATTGCCGCGGGCAAGGCGGATGTCATCGTCTGTGACGCCTTTGTCGGCAACGTGTTCCTGAAGGGGTACGAGGGCGTGGCGTCCATGCTGCTTCGGACTGTAAAGAAGAGTCTCATGAGCGATCTTCGCTCCAAGGTCGGCGGACTTCTGATCAAGCCGGCTCTGAAGCGCGCTCTCAAGGAATTTGATATGGCCCAGCATGGCGGAGCGCCTCTACTGGGGCTCAAGGGCCTCGTGGTCAAGGCCCATGGCAGCGCTTCCGCCAGGGAGATCGCCAACGCCATCGACCAGTGCCGCGACTTCTATAGTAAGGATATCAATGGGAAAATCGCCGCCAGGATCCTTCCGGGTGGACAAGGAGATTAAGTGAACAAAAACATTCAGCTACTGGAAAAGAAAATCGGATACACTTTTCATGATCTTTCTCTCCTCAGGACGGCTTTGACGCACACCTCCTATGCCAATGAGCACAGGCGGGAGAAAATCCCCCACAACGAGCGTCTGGAGTTCCTGGGTGACGCGGTCCTGGAGGCGGTGACATCCGAATTCCTCTTCCGCATGTATCCCGACCGGGGAGAGGGTGAGCTCTCGACGCAGAGGGCCAGTATGGTATGCGAACCCTCCCTGGCTATCTGTGCCAGGCAGATCGGGCTGCCCGAGTACCTTTATCTGGGCAAGGGTGAGGAGCTGAGCGGCGGCAGGCTCAGGGACTCCATCACTTCTGACGCCATGGAGGCCATGATCGGCGCCATCTACCTGGACAGCGGCTTTGAAGATGCCAAGCGCTTCATCCTGGACAATATTCTGACAGAGCTCAGAGATGATGAGCTCTATGTGGATTTCAAGTCCCGGCTCCAGGAAATAGTACAGGAGCGGGGACAGAAGGTCTGCTATGTGCTGACCAGTGCGGAGGGACCGGACCACGACAAGCATTTCTGCTTCGACGTCATGGCGGGCGGGCAGGTCATCGGGCACGGCGAGGGACATACCAAGAAGGCTGCCTCCCAGAAGGCCGCCCGGGATGCCCTGGACAGGCTGGAGGCTGAGGAGAGTAAATCCTGACTCGTCTCCCGCACAGCTGCGGAAGGTTCTTACACCTTACCATTTCCGAGCCGGCAGACCGCTGAGAAAGATTTTCATGAGACTGCGCTTCTTCAGGCATGTGAGAAGGCTCGCCGGCCGATTGTCCTGCGCGGCTCTCAGTCCGGACTGGATCTTCACATACTAATATTTTCACGAAAGGTCGCTGACCGCCCGGTGCGCGGTAGGCGAAAGGTCTTCATTTTATACATGTACTTAAAACGTATCGTCATGCAGGGCTTCAAGTCCTTCGCCAACAAAATGACCTTCGAGTTCCCTGAGGGCATAACGGGAATCGTCGGCCCCAATGGGTCGGGGAAGTCCAACGTCGCGGATGCGGTCCGCTGGGTGCTGGGCGAGCAGAGCGCAAAGCAGCTCAGGGGCGGCAACATGCAGGACGTCATTTTTGCCGGGACCGAGGCCAGAAAACCGCTGAGCTTTGCTTCGGTGGATATCACTTTTGACAATTCGGACCATGCTCTGGATACGAGCTACACCGAGGTGACCGTCACCCGCCGGCTTTACCGGTCGGGGGAGAGCGAGTACAAGATCAACGGCCGCACGGTCCGCCTCAAGGATATCCACGAGCTCTTCTACGATACCGGTATCGGCAAGGAAGGCTACTCCATCATCGGCCAGGGCCAGATCGAGCGTATCGTCTCGGGCAAGGCCGACGAGCGCCGGGAGCTCTTCGATGAGGCGGCCGGCATCGTCAAGTTCAAGCGCAGGAAAAATGCCACCCTCAAGAAGCTGGCGGAGGAGCAGCAGAACCTGGTCCGCGTGAACGACATCTTGTCGGAGCTGGGCGGCCAGCTGGGGCCCCTCAAGCGGCAGTCGGAGACTGCCCGCATTTACCTGGACAAGCGGGAGCGCCAGAAGGCCCTGGACATCAACCTCTTCCTCATCGACAACGACAGCATCGACGGCCAGCTGGCCGAGCTGACCGAAAAGATCGGGATCACCGAGGCGGATACAGCCGATACTACCCGGGCCTTTGAACAGACAAAGGCCGAGTACGAGCGCGTGGAAAATGAGATCATCGCCGCCGACGCCGAGCTCACCGCCCTCCAGAACAAGATCCGGCAGGACGAGCTGACAAGACAGCAGCTGCGGGGCCAGATGGCCATCCTGAAGGAGCAGATCAACACCATCGTCTCCAACAGCGAGCATTTCTCCGACAGGACGGGACAGATCGACACGGAGATCGAGCGCCGTGAGGACGAGCGCATCTCTCTCCGTGAGGACGAGAAGGACCTGGCTGCGGAGCTGGCCGAGGCGGAGAAGACCCAGGCCATCGAGACAAAGAAGCTCTCGGACCTTGACGGAAAGCTTGCCCAGATGAACGCGGGGATCGCCAGCGGCAAGAACAACGTCATCGAGGTGCTGAACTCCCGGGCCAACGTCCGCGGCCGCATGCAGCGCTACGACGCCATGCTTGAGCAGATCGGGATCCGCCGGTCGGAGATCAGCGCCCGCATGCTCCGGTTCAAGGAGGAAGAAAATGAATCCCGGCGCGAGATAGAGGCTGCCGACGAAAAGCTTCTTAAGATCCGCGCGGAGATCAGCGCCCTGAAGGCCAGGTCCGAGGACAAGGACCGGGCCGTAGGGACCCTGCAGAATGAGATCCGGGACCTGAACGCGAAGCTGGACGGCGACACTACCGCCTTCCACCGCGACGCCTCCCGTCTGGAGTCCCTCACCGCCCTGACGGAGCACTACGAGGGCTACAGCAACGGCGTCCGCCGCGTCATGGAGCAGAAGAACCGGAATCCTGGCATCCTGGGCGTGGTGGCGGACCTCATTTCCACAGAGGAAAAATATGAGCTCGCCATAGAGACCGCCCTGGGCGGCGCCCTCAGGAACATCGTCACGGACAATGAGAACACGGCCAAGTACCTGATCGAGTTCCTGAAGGCCACAAAGGCGGGCCGCGCAACCTTCCTGCCCCTGACCAACATCCGTCCCAGAAAAAAATATGACAGACCGGAGGCTCTCAGGGAGCCAGGCGTCATCGGCCTGGCCAGCAGCCTGATCCGGTGCGAGGAGCGCTACGACGCCATGGTGAACCAGCTCCTGGGCAGGACCCTGGTCGTCGACAATATCGACCACGCCATAGCCATCGGCCGCAAGTACGCCCACGCTCTCAACATGGTCACCCTCCAGGGAGAGTCCTTCTCCCCGGGCGGCTCCATCACCGGCGGCGCCTTCAGGAACCAGGAGAACCTTCTGGGCCGGCGCCGGGAGATCGATGAGCTGACCAAACGGACCAGAAAGCTGAAAAAGCAGCTGGAGGAGACCCAGCGGGCCATAGATGAAAAGCGCGACAGGCGCAATGCCCTGCGGGATGAGATCGTCGCACTCGGCGGCTCTCTGCAGGAGCAGTACATTCTGGAAAATACAGCCCTCATGGGCAAAAAACAGGCCGAGGACGCCATCCGGCTCAATAAGCTCGACCGGTCCTCCCTGGAGAAGGAGAGCGGGGAGATCGACCGTCAGATCGAGCAGGTCCGTTCCATGAGCGCATCCATCGCCAGGGAGCTCAAGGCGTCTGAGAGCGAGGAGCTTCGTATTTCCACGAAGACGGCGGAGCTGGAGGCCCAGGCAGCCGGACTCCAGACTGAGCGGAATGCGCAGAGCGCAGCTCTGGAGGAGGTCCACCTCAAGGTGGCTGCCCTCCGGCAGAAGCGCGAGTACCTGAAGGCCGACGGCGAACGTCTTGTCCGTGAGATCCGTCAGATGACCGCGGAGAAGGAGGACCTGGCCGTCCGGATCGTCCGCGACAAGAAGGAAATCGAGAACAAGCACCGCCAGATTGCGGAGGTCCAGGCCACCATCGATGCCGGCGAAGAGACCGGCCGTGCCGACAGGCAGAGAAATGAAGAGCTGACGGCAGCCCGTGAGGCCCTCCGGGCCTCCAACCGCGCCTTCTTCGAGCGGCGGGACGAGCTTCAGAGACGTCTGGCTGACCTGGACAAGGAGAGCTTCCGCCTCCACTCCCGCAAGGAGAAGCTGGAGGAGTCCATGGAGGCGTCCGTCACCTATCTCTGGGAAGAGTATGAGCTGACACCCGTGACGGCACGTCCATTCCGGGACGAGAGCCTCAGCGACAGACAGATGCTGCGGCGCGAGATCGGCAGGATCAAGGACGAGATCAAAAAGCTGGGCAGCGTCAATGTCAACGCCATCGAGGACTATAAGAACGTGCTCGAGCGCCATACCTTCCTGACGGCACAGCATGCGGACCTGGTGGAGTCGGAGAAGACCCTGGAGGGCATCATCGCCGAGCTGGACAAGGGCATGCGCCGCCAGTTCAGCGAGCAGTTCGTCAAAATCAACGAGCAGTTCGACATAGCCTTCCGCGAGCTCTTCGGCGGCGGCCACGGCAAGCTCGAGATCGAGGAGAATGTGGACGTCCTGGAGGCGGGCATCACCATCATCGCGGAACCGCCCGGCAAGAAGCTGCAGAACATGATGCAGCTCTCCGGCGGGGAGAAGGCCCTGACGGCCATCGCCCTCCTCTTTGCCATTCAGAACATGAAACCGTCTCCCTTCTGTCTCCTCGACGAGATCGAGGCGGCGCTGGATGACAACAACGTGGGCCGCTACGCGGGCTATCTCCACAAGCTGACCAGGAACACCCAGTTCATCATCATCACCCACCGGCGCGGCACCATGGCGGCGGCGGACCGCCTTTACGGCATCACCATGCAGGAGAAGGGCGTGTCCACGCTGGTGTCCGTCAACCTGATCGAGGATAAGCTGGACAACTGATATGCAGGACCAGGCGTGCGGAAGCCCGTATCTGACTGCACAATGCCTGGAGAGGTGAGCAGTGCAGATGATCCGGCCCGCCTGAGCGTGTTTTTATTTCCCGGAAGGAGGATCCTATGGGTTTATTTGACAGATTGAAGGAAGGCCTTTTCAAGACCAGGAGCGGCCTGGCCACCAATATGAACCGGGTATTTCTCGGCTATGACAAGATCGACGACGACTTCTACGAGGAGCTGGAGGAGACCATGATCATGGCGGACATGGGCGTGAGGACCACGGAGGAGGTCATCGAGGACCTGAAGCGCCGTGTGGCCCTCCGCGGCACCAACTCCGCCGCGGAGTCCAGGGATATCCTGATCGAGGCCATCAAGCACCAGATGCGGACTGACATCCATGCCTACGACTACGAGAACTGGCAGTCCGTCATCCTCATGATCGGCGTGAACGGAGTCGGCAAGACCACCTCCGTGGGCAAGCTGGCCGCCTACTACAAGTCCCAGGGCAAGAAGGTCCTGATTGCGGCGGCGGATACCTTCCGCGCGGCGGCCACCGAGCAGCTCGTCGAGTGGTCCAACCGGGCGGGCGTGCCCATCATCACCGGCCATGAAGGCGCCGACCCGGCTGCCGTGGTCTACGACGCAGTCGCGGCCGCCAAGGCCAGAAAGATCGATGTCCTCATCATTGATACGGCCGGCCGTCTCCACAACAAGAAGAATCTCATGAACGAGCTGGGCAAGATCTACAAGATCATCGACAAGGAGTTCTGGGAGGCCCACCTGGAGACCTTCCTGGTCCTGGACGGCACCACCGGCCAGAACGCCCTGTCCCAGGCCAAGGAGTTCGCGGGTATCGCCAAGGTCACTGGCATCGTCCTCACCAAGCTGGACGGTACCGCCAAGGGCGGCATAGTCATCGCCATCTCCTCGGAGATGGGCATTCCCGTCAAGTTCATCGGCGTTGGCGAGCGGATCGACGATCTTCAGAAATTCGATCCCCAGGCCTTCGTGGACGCCATGTTCGACCAGACGACCACGGAGTGAGGAAATGCGGACAGACCGCATGCGGACGCCTCATGGCCTCCCAAGACACTCGTCATAGCGCACACACTGATACAGAAAGACCGCTGCGAAGTCCCTTGATCGGGACGACCGCAGCGGTCTTTGTCATATTGCAGTGATTGGAGATGGCCCTGGCTTCAGGGATCCGAAGAGAAGGGCGGTAATCCGGCCGGCATGCAAGCGCTCCGCGGAAGCAGACCGGGCGTCGCAGAGGGCTGGGCAGTTCTTCGGAATCCGCAGAGGGCCGGAGGATGTTTTCGTTTTTCAGCCCAGGACCAGCCTCGCTTCAGCCCAGGACCTGCCTAGCGATGTCGGCGCTGGCTTTGGCGTCCCTCGCGTAGAAGTCGGCTTTGATCTTCATGGCGTAATCCTCGGTCAGGACGGCGCCGCCGACCATGATCCTGCAGTCCACGTTATTGGCGTGGAGAAGGGCTATGGTCTCCTCCATGGAGACCAGGGTGGTGGTCATGAGGGCGGAGAGGCCGACCAGGCGGACCTTCTCGGCGATGGCCGTATCCACGACCCGCTGTGGATCCACGTCCTTCCCGAGATCGATGACCTGGTAGCCGTAGTTCTCGAGAATGACCTTCACGATGTTCTTGCCGATATCGTGGATATCTCCCTTGACCGTGGCAAGTATGATTTTGCCCTTCGGGGCGCCGGTGTTCCCGGCGGCGGAGAGCTGCTCCTTGATCACGTCAAAGCACTGGGCGGCCACGTCGGCGGCCAGGATGAGCTGCGGCAGGAAGAGGGTTCCCTTCTCGAATTTGTCTCCGATGGCGTCCAGCCCGGGGATGAGGACGTCGTTGATGATGGCCATGGGCTCCATGGTCCTGAGGAGGTCGGCGGTGATGGCGCGGCCTTCATTTTTCATACCCGTCTCCATGGCCTTCAGGATCCTGGGGAGCGGGGCGGTGGGAGCGAAGTCGCTCTTGATGGTCATTTTCTGGCCGGGAGACGGGGCCGGGGTAGACTGCCCGCTCGGCGCGGCATGGGACGCGGACCAGTCAATGAAGCCCAGAGAGTTCACGTCGAGGCCGGAGAGGACCTTGTAGGACTTGAAGGCCCACATCATGGAGGCGCTGTTGGGGTTCATGATGGGCAGGTCGAGACCGGCCATGAGGGCCATGGTGAGGAAATTTTGATTGATGATCTCCCGGTTGGGCAGGCCAAAAGAGATGTTGGACACGCCGAGGACTGTCCGCAGCCCCAGCCGTTCTTTGACCATCCGGATGGCGCCCAGGGTCGTCATGGCGGAGGTCTGGTCAGCGGAAACGGTCATGGCCAGGCAGTCGATGGCCAGGTCCTCCCGGCGGATGCCGGCGTCTTCGGCGCGGGAGAGGATCTTCTCAGCGATGGCGAAGCGGCCTTCCGGGGTATTGGGTATTCCGTTCTCGTCCAGAGTGAGGCCCAGGACGGCGGCGCCGTACTTTTTGACGATCGGCAGGATGGCGCTGAGGGAGGCCTCCTCCCCGTTCACGGAGTTGACCAGGGCCCTTCCGTTGTAGACGCGTAGCGCGGCCTCGATGACATCGGGCTTGGTCGAGTCGATCTGGAGCGGAACATCCACGACGGACTGGAGGGCTTTTACGACCCGGACCATCATGGCCTTCTCATCGATGCCGGGGGTACCCACGTTGACGTCCAGGATGTCGGCGCCGGCCTCCACCTGCTGGACAGCCTGGGAGAGGATGTAGTCCATGTCCCCTTCCTGAAGGGCCTGGCGGAAACGCTTTTTGCCTGTCGGATTGATCCGTTCCCCGATGACTCTCGGTTCGGAAATGACGACCGTCTTCGTGGCGGAGCAGATCGCCATGGGCCGCCGGACAGGCACAGACGCGAACTCTCCGGCATCCTCCGCCAGCGCCAGCTGTTTTTTGAGCTCCGCGATATAGGCAGGCGAGGTGCCGCAGCACCCGCCGAAAATGCGGACGCCTGCCGAGGCGAAGGACCGGCAGACGGAGGCGAACTCCTCCGGCATGACGTTGTAGGTGCCGGTGACCGGGTCCGGCAGGCCGGCGTTGGGCTTGGCTATGACGGGCAGGCTGGTCCAGCGGGCAATCTCCTCCACGATGGGGATGAGGTCTGCCGGGCCAAGGGAACAGTTGACGCCCAGCGCGTCGACGCCGAGGCCCTCCAGTGTGAGGCACATGGCCGGGACGGAGCAGCCGGTGAAGGTCCTGCCGTTCTTCTCGAAGGTCATGGTGACCAGGACCGGCAGGTCCGAGTGCTCTCTGGCGGCCAGTACGGCAGCCTTGGTCTCGTAGAGATCGGTCATGGTCTCGATGATGATGAGGTCGGCGCTGCGGCCGGCTTCGACCATCTCCGCGAAGACATCGTAAGCCTCCTCGAAGGTGAGGCTTCCTGTGGGCTCGAGCAGCTGGCCGATAGGGCCGATGTCCAGGGCGACCAGGGTATCTGTGCCTTCCGAGGCCCTGCGGGCATTGGTGACCGCGGCGCTGACCAACTGGGATACGGTATAGCCGGTGCCGGCCATCTTGAACCGGTTGCAGCCGAAGGTGTTGGCGTAGATGATTTCCGTGCCGGCAGCTATGTAGGACCGATGGACGTCGATGATCCAATCGGGCTTTGTGACGTTCAGGGTCTCGGGGATGGTGCCCAGGGCCATGCCCTTTCCCTGCAGCATGGTGCCCATGCCGCCGTCCAGGAGCACATAGCGTTTTTTGAGCAGATCCTTCATATTCATGAGCACTGTCCTCCTTATCTGTTTCCATAGATTGTAAACTATGCCGTCCGGTTAATCAACCGGAAATCCCGGTCGCGGGGAGGGGCTGCATTTCCCCGGGGACAATTGTGCGTCCAATATTGAAAAAAAGCCGCAGGACGGATATAATCGGGGTAGTAAACTGAGTCCAAAATCCGGAGGAGAACCATGATCAATATTCAGAAAATCACTACAGATACATGCTGGATCGGCGCGAGCGACAGAAGGCTGGCCAAGTTCGAGAACATTTTCCCGCTCTCTGGCGGTGTCTCCTACAACAGCTACATCATTGCGGATGAGAAGACTGCGGTCCTCGACACCGCCGACGTCACCATCGCCGAGCAGTACGTCGAGAACCTGGCGGCCGCCCTGAAGGGCAGAAGCCTGGACTATCTCATCATCCTGCACATGGAGCCGGACCACTGCTCCCAGATCGCCAGGGTAGCTTCTCTGTACCCGGGCCTGACCCTGGTCGGCAACGTCAAGACCTTCCAGATGCTGGGCAACTTCTTCCCGGAGCTTTCCGGCCTGCCCAGGATCACGGTCAAGGAAGGTGATACCTTAAGCCTCGGCGCCCACACGATCAAGTTCACCATGGCGCCCATGGTCCACTGGCCGGAGGTCATGCTGGCCTACGACATGCTGACCGGCGCCCTCTTCACCGCCGATGCCTTCGGAACCTTCGGCTCCCTGGACGGCAGCATCTTTGCGGACCAGTGCGATTTCGAGGCCAGGTATTTAAATGAAGCCCGCCGCTATTACGCCAACATCGTCGGCAAGTACGGCGTGCAGGTCCAGAACGTCCTGAAGAAGCTGAAGACGCTGGACGTCAGGTTCATCTGCCCGCTTCACGGACCCGTCTGGCGTGAGGACCTCGACTGGTTCATCGACAAGTACCAGAAGTGGAGCACCCAGACACCGGAGGACGACGGGATCGTCGTCATCTACGGAAGCCTCTATGGCCATACCGCCTCCGCGGCCGAGACAGCTGCGGCCATGATCGCGGAGAAGAGCGGGAAGCAGGTCAGGGTCTACGATGCCTCCAAGACCGATGCCTCCGAACTGATCGGGGAGATCTGGCGCGTGAAGAAGGTCGTCATTTTCAGCCCGACCTACAACAACGGCGTCTACCTGCCCATCGCAAACCTGCTTCACGACCTTGCGGCCCTGGACGTCAAGAACCGCATTTTCGCCATCGGCCAGAACGGAAGCTGGGCTCCCACGGCCGCCAAGGGCATGACGGAGATCCTCGGCACCCTCAAGAACTGCACTGTCCTTGAGAACGTCGTGACCATCAAGAGCGCTCTCCATGAGGCGGACCTGCCCATGCTGGAGGCCTTTGCCCAGGCTGTGGCCGAGGCCTGATCGCTTCAGCATCACAATGGCTCTGACATGTGCTCCGCCTCGGCGGGGCACATGTTTCTTCTGCACTGCATAAGGGGGAAGCGGTTTGCTGACCGGAAAGATCATTCTGAGCTCCATAGACCGGACGGAGACCATGCGGTATCTGGGCATGGGCGGCCGCGTACGTCCCGAGGAGGTCCTGCCGGCCCTTTTCGACAGGTGCGAGCGGGAGCTTCTGGCGGTCCTGGACGCAAAATACGTCTGGCAGGTCTTCCTTTACCGGGAGGGCGTGATAGAGAACTGCGCCTACCAGCCGGAGGGGGAGGCCATCGCGGCACACCTTGCCGGCTGCGACCGGGTGATCCTTCTGTGCGCGACCCTCTCAGGGGGCGTGGACGCGCTTCTCAGGCGGAAACGGCTGACGGGCATGGCGGAGGCCATGATCATCGACGCCATGGCTTCCGCGGCCATAGAGACGGTCCTGGACAGGATCGAGGAGGAGATCTTCTCGCTGCCCGGGATGGCTGGATCGGACCACACCTGGCGGTTCAGCCCGGGTTACGCGGACCTGCCCCTGTCGGGCCAGAAGGCCTTTCTGGCCTCTGTGAACGCCTACCGGCGGATCGGCGTCGGCTGCGGCGATTCCTTCCTCATGACGCCCATGAAATCCGTCACCTGTCTCATCGGCCTGGGACACGACCTGCCGAAGGAGAACCTGAAGAGCTGCGCGCTCTGCTCCCTTGACGGCCGCTGCCGCTTTCGGGAGAGGGGAGAATACTGTTACCGCTGACACAGGCACGTCCCGGAGGGGCTTATGGCAATGAAGACCAGAGAAGAACTGCAGAAGGCGGGGGAAAAGGTCCTCACGCTCACGAGGACGGAGCTCTATCTGTCCCTGCCCTTCATGGCGCCTGCCCTGGACCGCCTGGCCTGGACAATGGACCTGTCCACCCTTACCTTTGGCACGGACGCGGAGGCCATCCGCTACAATCCGATTGCACTCTGCAGGACCTGGGTCGACGATCCCAGATACGTAAGCCGTGCTTTCCTGCACATGCTGTTCCATTGCCTCTTCCTGCACATGTACCACATCGACGACCATGAGGACCGGGTCCTGTGGGACCTGGCCTCAGATATGGCTGTCGAAGCCGTCATCGATTCCCTGAAGGGGTGTCCGGCCGTGGAGTGGACGCTGACGGACCTCAGGGCGGCGTGGTACGAGAAGCTCAGGAACGAATGCGGTGTTCTCACGGCGGAGCGCATTTACCGATGCCTGGCGGCGGACCCGCCGGATCCGCTGACAGAGGAAAAGCTGCGTGCCGAATTCACGGTCTGCGACCACGCCTTCTGGGACGAGATGAACAAGGAAAAGCCTGCGGATCCGCCCCCGGAGGGCGGTGCCGGTCCGGACTATGAGAAGAGCTGGGACGAAGCGGCCTCCCGCCTCATGTCCGAGCTGGACAGCTTCGGCCGCGAGGGCGGCACAGAGACCGGCAATCTCAGACGGATCCTGGCCGTGGGGCAGCGTCGGCGCCTGACCTACGGCGATTTTCTCAGGCGATATGCCGTTGTCCGCGAGGAGGCCCGGGTCGACCTGGACTCCTTCGATTACGGTTTCTACAACTACGGGATGACCCTGTACGGCAACATGCCCCTCATCGAGGAAAATGAATACAGGGAGTCCAGAAAGGTGGAGCAGCTTGTCATCGCCGTCGACACCTCCGCCTCCTGCCAGAAGACGCTGGTCAGCCGGTTCCTCAGCGAGACCGCCGCGGTCATCGCCTCCCGGGAGACCTTCTTCCACCACGTCGACCTCCGCATAATCGAGTGCGACGACCGGATCCAGAAGGAGCTTGTCATCCGCAGTCCGGAGGAGATGGAGCGATATCTGGACGCCTTCGAGGTGCACGGCGGCTTCGGGACGGACTTCCGGCCGGTCTTCGACTATGTGGCCGGCCTGAGAGCGCGGGGGAATCTGAAGAATCTCCGGGGGCTGCTCTACTTTACGGACGGATTCGGGAGATTTCCGGTGCAGCCGACGGACTACGAGACGGTCTTCATTTTCCTGAAGGACGATCTTTTTGACCTGCGCAAGGCTCCGAAATGGGCCGTTACACTGACTATAGACGACGATACTGACGGCCGGCTGATCCTGAACGCCGGCAGGTGAAGGAGTAAAAGGTGAATATCCGGGAAGCCAAGGAAGAAATCAAGCGCACGGTCCGGGCCTATCTGGCCAGGGACCCCGAAACGGGGGAGAGAATGATTCCCCCGGAGCACCAGCGGCCGGTACTCATGATCGGAGCGCCGGGCATCGGCAAGACGGCCATCATGCGGCAGATCGCCGAGGAGATGGGGATCGGCCTTGTCTCCTATACCATCACCCACCACACCCGCCAGAGCGCTATCGGTCTGCCCTTTATCGCCAAAAAGACCTACGGCGGTGAAGAGCACACGGTGACCGAGTACACCATGAGCGAGATCGTTGCCTCTGTATACGACCAGATCGAGCGGTCCGGGAGGGAGGAGGGCATCCTCTTTCTGGATGAGATCAACTGTGTCTCGGAGACCCTTTTCCCGACCATGCTCCAGTTCCTCCAGTACAAGACCTTCGGCTCCCACAAGGTGCCGGAGGGGTACGTGATCGTGACGGCCGGCAATCCGCCCGAGTTCAACCGGTCTGTCCGCGACTTCGATATCGTCACGCTGGACCGCGTGAAGCGGTTGGATATCGAGGCGGATTTCGACGTCTGGAAGGGATATGCGCTGAGTCAGGGAGTGCACGGCGCGGTCATATCCTACCTCAACATACAGAAGAGCCACTTCGCCCAGGTCAGAAACGACGCGGACGGCCGCAGGTTCGTGACACCCCGCAGCTGGGTCGACCTGTCGGATTCCCTCAGGGTCTACGAGCGCATCGGGGAGCCGGTGGGAGAAGACTTTGTCGGGAGCTTCCTGCAGGATCCGGAGATTGCCAGGTCCTTTGCCATCTATTATGAACTGTGGAATCGGTACAGGAGTGTTTACCATATACCGGAGATCCTGGAAGGGCAGATCCCGGACGGAGCCGAATCCCTCAGGGAGGCTCCTTTCGACGAGAAGCTCAGTCTCATCGGCCTGCTGGTCTCCGCCCTGAACCAGGACTTCACGGCCTCCGAGGAGGCTCTCGAGTCCCAGCGGACAGTCTTCGGCCTCGTCAAGGAGGTCAGGACCCTCCTGGCTTCCGGGGAAATGAACTCAGTCTCCCAGGCTCTCACCTCTCTCGTAAATCGCGAGAGCGGGCGGCTGAAGGAGGAGGAAGAGGCCGGCCGGGCCGTCAGGTCCAGGGGCCGCATCACGCGTCTGGCGCTTGCCCGTCTCAGGGAGATGGCCAGGACATGCGCCGCGGCGGAGGACAGTCTGGCGGACCTCAAGGCAGCGTTCACATCTTCCGAGAACGCCAGAGTCGCGGAGGATGTCCGGATTGGAGAAAGGCTGACCCACGCCTTCTCCTTCCTCGCCCGGATCTTCGGGGAGGGCCAGGAGCTGGTCATGTTCCTGAGCGAGCTGACCCGGGGCTACTACAGTATGAAGTTCGTGGACACCCACGGGAACGAAGCCTTCTACCGATATAATAAGCTGCTCCTCCTCTCGGACAGGAGGAAAGGGCTCAGGGATGAGCTGATGGAGCTTGTCTGAGAGCGTCCGGGTGAGTGGAGGCCTCGCGGCCTGGCAGGATTGAAGTGGCGGGAGAGAGCAGAGAATGAAGGACAGAGACCTGTCCCCCGGTTCTGGAAAAAACAAAAGACCGTCTGACGGAGCAAAATCCGTCAGACGGTCTTTTTGATACATTTCGTAATACTGAAATAATACACTGAAGATACGCAAAGAAATACATAAGGTAAGCTTGTGCCTTCGCCTTGTACGCTCCTCTGCAAGCAGTGTCGGCGTTTTTGCCGGTGCCGGCCCTGAACAAGGATCCTGGTATGACGCCGCCGGTAATCAGGTGGCGCCGTTCTTCGCCGCGGCGGCTTTTTTCGCCTGCTCGGCTTCGATCCGCTTCTCGGCAGTCGTCAGCATGAGCTTGATCCGGTTGAGCTGGTTGACTTCGGAAGCGCCTGGATCGTAATCCACAGCTGCGACGTTGGCTTCCGGGTAGCGGCGGCGCAGCTCCTTGATGACTCCCTTGCCAACGATATGGTTGGGAAGGCAGGCGAAGGGCTGGATGCAGATGATGTTGGGTGTGCCGCTTGTGATGAGCTCGACCATCTCGCCGGTCAGGAACCAGCCCTCGCCGGTCTGGTTGCCGGTGGAGGCGATGGGCTCGGCCATTTTGGCGAGCTTTGCGATGTCCTCGGAGGGATGGAAATGCCTGCTCCTTCTGTACTCCTCCTGGGCAGTCCGCCGGCAGGTGTTGATGGCGAAGATGGCCGCGTTCAGCTTGAGGGCGGCGGACTTTTTGAATCCAAGGTTCTCGGCCTTGAAGTTCATATTGTAGAAGCTGTAGTTGAAGAAGTCCATGAGGTCAGGCACGACGGCTTCGGCCCCTTCCTTCTCCAGCAGGTCCACCAGATGGTTGTTGGCTGCCGGTGAGAACTTGACGAGAATCTCGCCGACGATGCCGACACGGGGCTTGATTTCATCCTCACGGATGGGAAGCTCATCGAACTCGTGGATGATGGACCGGCAGATCTGGTTGAATTTTCTGAGGGAGAGCTTCTTTCCCTCCAGGTAACTGCTGCAGATCCGGTTCCACTTCTCGTAGAGGGCGTTGGCGGAGCCCTTCTCGATCTCGTAGGGCCTCATCCGGTAGAGGCACTTCATGAGGACGTCGCCGAAGATGATGCACATGACCACCCGCTCGAGGAGGCCGGGCGTGATCTTGAAGCCGGGTTGAGGCTCGTAGCCGTTGAAGTTCAGCGAGATGACCGGAACATGGCCCATACCCGCCTTCTTGAGGGCCCTGCGGATGAAGCCGATGTAGTTGGAGGCCCGGCAGCCGCCGCCTGTCTGGGTGATGATGACGGCTACCCTGTCGGTGTCGTACTTGCCGCTCAGGAGGGCGTCCATGATCTGGCCGACCACCAGGAGGGAGGGATAGCAGGCATCGTTGTTGACGTATTTGAGGCCGGTGTCGATGGCCTTCCGGCCGTCATTTCCCAGGATGACCAGGTTGTAGCCCTCGGGTTTTACAGCCTTCGAGAGCAGGCGGAAGTGAATGGGCGCCATCTGGGGGGCCAGGATCGTATAGTTCTGCCGCATGTCAGTCGTGAAGGGCACTTTGTGGATCTCGGAGGAGACCACGGGACGGGGCGCCTTCTTCATGTCGCGGACGCGGATGGCGGCAATCAGGGAGCGCACGCGGATCCTCGCAGCGCCGAGGTTGTTGACCTCGTCGATCTTGAGGCAGGTGTAGATCTTTCCGCTCTGGGAGAGGATCTCCTGCATCTGGTCCGTGGTGACCGCGTCCAGACCGCAGCCGAAGGAGTTGAGCTGGATGATGTCAAGATTGTCCACGGTCTTCACGTACTGGGCAGCTGCGTAGAGGCGGGTGTGGTACATCCACTGGTCGTTGACCCGGAGCGGGCGCTCGATGGGGGCCAGGTGGGAGATGGAATCCTCCGAGAGGACCGCCATCCCGTAGGAGTTGATGAGCTCGGGGATGCCGTGGTTGATCTCGGGGTCGATGTGGTAGGGCCGGCCGCAGAGAACGATGCCGTGGCGGCCGCTCTCCTTCAGGAAGCGGAGGGTCTCCTCGCCCTTGCTGCGGATATCCTCACGGGAGGAGATGAGCTCTTCCCAGGCCTGGTGGGCGGCGTTCAGGATCTCGGCCCGCGGGATCTCCCCCTTGAAGATGGCGACCAGCCGGTCGGTCAGGACCTTCTCGTCCGTCATGGCCAGGAAGGGATTCCTGAAGTCTATGGACGGGTCCCTGAGGGATTCCACGTTGTTCTTGATGTTCTCGGCGTAGGAGGTCACGATGGGGCAGTTGTAATGGTTGACCGCATCGGTGAATTCATTTCTCTCGTAGGGCACGCAGGGATACCAGATGAAGCTGAGCCCGCTCTTGATGAGCCACTCGATGTGCCCGTGGGCGAGCTTGGCCGGGTAGCACTCGGACTCGCTGGGGATGGACTCGATGCCCAGCTCATAGAGAGCTCTGGTGGAAGTCGGGGAGAGCACCACCTCGTACCCCAGCCTGGTGAAAAATGTGAACCAGAAGGGATAGTCCTCGAACATGTTGAGGACGCGGGGGATGCCGACCCTGCCGCGGGGCGCCTTGTCCGCCTTGACCGGCTCGTAGTCGAAGATCCTGTGATACTTGTAGTCGTAGAGGTTGGGCAGATTGTCCTTGTTCTTCTGCTTGCCGATGCCCCGCTCGCAGCGGTTTCCGGAGACGTAGCTGCGGCCGCCGGAGAAGCGGTTCACTGTCAGCCGGCAGTTGTTGGTGCAGCCGTGGCAGCGAGCCATGGAGGTCGTGTAGCGGAAAGCCTCGATTTCCGGGAGAGAGAGCATGGTGGTCTCCCGACCTTCGGTCATTCGCTCTCGGGCGATCAGGGCAGCGCCGAAGGCTCCCATGATGCCTGCGATGTCGGGGCGGATGACCTCGCAGCCGGCGATCCGCTCGAAGCTGCGAAGGACGGCGTCGTTGTAGAAGGTACCGCCCTGGA
>CACXEL010000171.1 GCA_902766655.1 uncultured Lachnospiraceae bacterium
AAAATCATAAACCTTGGATACGGCGATTCCCAGTTCAAAACGGTCCATGTTTTCCGTCACTTCAGCCGCCAGCAGATTGACCTTCGCCAGGATCCAGCGGTCCGCGTCGGTAAGGCTGTCTGTATCCATCTGTGCAGGGATCTCCGCCTTGTCAAGATTCATCATGATGAACCTTGAGGCATTCCACAGCTTGTTCGCGAAATTGCGCGAAGCCTCCACGCGCTCGAAATAGAAGCGCATGTCGTTGCCCGGCGCATTGCCTGTCATAAGTGTAAGGCGAAGAGCGTCTGCACCGTACTTGTCAATGATCTCGAGCGGATCAATGCCGTTGCCGAGAGACTTACTCATCTTGCGGCCCTGCGAATCACGGACGAGACCGTGGATCAGGACATGATGGAACGGGCTCCTGCCGGTCTGTTCGTAGCCGGAGAACACCATGCGGATGACCCAGAAGAAGATGATGTCATAGCCCGTCACGAGCACGTCTGTCGGATAGAAGTACTCGAGCTCAGGCGTCTTTTCCGGCCAGCCGAGCGTCGAGAACGGCCAAAGGGCCGAGCTGAACCACGTGTCGAGCGTGTCCGGATCCTGTGTCATGTGGCTGCCGCCGCAGTGCGGGCAGATCTTGACCGGCTCGCGGGACACCGTCGTCTTGCCGCAGTCCGCGCAGTCATAAGCCGGGATGCGGTGGCCCCACCACAGCTGGCGCGAGATACACCAGTCGTGAATGTTGTAGAGCCAGTTGAGATAGATCTTGTCGAATCTCTCCGGCACGAAGGTCAGGTCGCCGTTCCTGATGGCCTCGATGGCCGGCTTGGCCATCTCCTCCATGGCCACGAACCACTGGGGCTTGACCATGGGCTCGACCGTGGTCTTGCAGCGGTCGTGGGTGCCGACGGCGTGGGTGTGGGGAACGACCTTGACCAGGAGACCCATCTCCTCAAGGTCCGCGACCATCTGCTTTCTGGCCTCGTAGCGGTCCATGCCGGTATACTTGCCGCAGAGGCCGTTCATGGTGCCGTCGTCGTTCAGGATGTTGATTTCCTCGAGGTTGTGGCGCTTGCCCACCTCGAAGTCGTTGGGGTCGTGGGCCGGCGTGATCTTGACACAGCCGGTACCGAATTCCTTGTCGACGTACTCGTCGGTGATGACCGGGATCTGGCGCCCTGTCAGCGGCAGCTCCAGCATCTTGCCCACGATGTCCTTGTAGCGCTCATCCTCGGGGTTCACGGCGACGGCCGTATCGCCCAGGAGGGTCTCCGGACGGGTCGTGGCGATCTCGACGAATCGGCCGGGCTCGCCCACCACCGGGTAATTGATGTGCCAGAAGAAGCCGTTCTGGTCCTCATGGATGACCTCGGCGTCGGAGATGGAGGTCCTGCAGAAGGGGCACCAGTTGATGATGCGGGAGCCCTTGTAAATGTAGCCCTTCTCGTAGAGCTTCATGAAGACTTCCATGACCGCGTTGGAGCAGCCCTCGTCCATGGTGAAGCGCTCGCGCTCCCAATCGGCGGAGGAGCCCAGCTTGTGGAGCTGGTTGACGATCCTGGTGCCGTACTCCTTGCGCCAGTCCCAGCAGTGCTCCAGGAACTTCTCGCGGCCGATCTCGTTCTTGTCGATGCCCTTGTTCTTCAGGTAATCGATGACCTTGACCTCAGTCGCGATGGCGGCGTGGTCGGTGCCCGGCTGCCAGAGGGCCTCGTAGCCCTCCATCCGGCGGTAGCGGATCAGGATGTCCTGGAGGGTATTGTCCAGAGCATGGCCCATGTGGAGCTGACCTGTGATGTTGGGCGGCGGCATGACGATGGTGAAAGGCTTCTTGTCGGGATTCACCTCAGCGTGGAAATACCCCTTGTCCAGCCACTTCTGATAGAGTCTGTCCTCCAGCCCGTTCGGGTCGTATGTCTTGGCAAGTTCCTTTTTCATATAAGCTTCTCCTCCGGAGCCGGCGTCCTGTGGCAGGTCCGGCCCTGTTTGTATTGTTCACGTATAAAATGAACGCCTTCGGCGTATGCATTTACAAGAATACTCAAAAACGAGTGCACATGCAAGAGCGGATTGGAAAAAAAAGGGCTTTTCTACCACGCGGGGGAACAACGCGGCCACTGAGGAAGACGTATCCGGCGCCTTTCCCGGCGGGGTGACGTTGAAGGACAGATGTCAGCACTTCAGCGCCGGGCAGAGAAAAGCGCCGCCGCGGAGGATTCCGCGGCGGCGCTGGGCAAATTTGTTTTGATATCATCAGTAGGGATACTTGGAAGCCTCGTTCCTGACGCCAAGGAGCTTGTCCTTGAGCTCTGTCTCGAGACGGCCGAGCTCGGCTTCGGCCTCTCTTCTCTTCTGCCTGCCTTCGCTCTGGATCCGGGCGACCTCGTCCAGGGTGGCGATGAGGGACTCGTTGGTCTTCTTGAGGGTCTCGATATCGACGATGCCGCGCTCGGCCGCCTGGGCGGTCTCGATGGTGGCGGTCTTGAGCTTCTCGGCGTTGGCATTGAGGAGCTTGTTGGTCATATCGGTGACGGCTGCCTCGGCGCGGGCTGCCTTGGCGGAATCCTCGATGCCCAGAGCCAGGACCATCTGATTCTTCCACAGCGGAATCGTGTTGGTCAGGGTGGACTGGATCTTCTCCACCATCATATTGTCGGAGTTCTGGATCAGGCGGATCTGGGGCGCCGTCTGGATGGCGATCATGCGGGTCAGCTCCA
>CACXEL010000172.1 GCA_902766655.1 uncultured Lachnospiraceae bacterium
AAAGCACTGGAGCGCGTTTTTGACGGCCGCTGCCGGGTCCGCCTTCTTGTCGTTCAGGGAATCCCCGTAAGAGACCTTGCCGAAGGCGGCCATGTCATCGAGCTTTTCCTCGATGGATTCTCCGCCCGTGGCAGGCGAAAAAAGACGCAAAAGCTCCTTCGCGTCTTTTCTCTCATTGTATTCCTGCACGTTCTGAAGGACTGTCTCAGTGAGGAAGTCCTCGACGGTCATGGGGGTGTCGGGGTAGTCAGCGGCGCGCCAGGTGATGGCGGATTGTTTGCGGGAAGCGCTTCTGAGATTGATTTTGATTTGCATGCGGAGCTCCGATCAGGTTCATTTTTATACTCAGATTTTAATGCCGGAAGTCGTATCTGTAAAGGAAATCCAGGGAGTTTGACAATGTCCCCGTTACGCCCCGCCTTTTCACAGCCAGATGTATCCGTGCGCGAGAGACCCCAAAGGGGCTGAAGCAAAGGGGACGTTCCATTCTGATTCATTTTCATAAAACAGAATGGAACGTCCCCTTTGCTTCAGCCCCTTTGGTTCAAGGGTGAGAATCAGGGACGGTCCTTTTTTATCATTTTTTCGAAAATTTCGGAAAAATGAGAAAAAAGGACCGTCCCTGATTCTCACCCTCCCTGATTCCCGTCAGTCCTCGTCGTACTCCCCATACTCGCAGCCGACGTGCGTGACTTCGACCTCGTCAATCAAAGCCAGGCCTTCCGGGGTCTTTCTGTAGAGCCGCACAAGGCCGGTTCCGTTGCCGCCGTTCCAGAGGCGGTTGTGCTTCTTGCTGCCGTCGGGGGCCTCATAGTTCACCAGCAGCATGTCCTTCTTTCGACAGGTGATCTCCGTCTCCATCACGGCGTGGATGTTCTCCTGGCGCACGCGCCAGTATACATTTTCCTCGTCCTCGCGGAAGGAGAAATCCGTCTTCACGCGGAGGTGGAGCTTTGAGAAATTGAAATCATACTCCTCGCCTTCATAGTAGAAAACGCCCAGGAGCCTGCGGTCCAGCGGGACAAAGTAGATTTTCGGCCTCCCGCCGCCTATGTCGAAAACACTGTTCATGAGCTGCTTTCCCGTCTTCCTGCTCACAAGGTGGTTGGAGGAAAGCCAGACCCAGGGGCTGGTGAAGTCCCTGCCCCAGTTCTTGTCCGCATAGCCGTAGCAGGTCTCCGGACTGACCGTGTAGGACCTTCCGTTCAGGACGATCTTCCCGGAGAAAAATGACTTCATTCCCTCCGCATGCCAGTACATGGCAAAGGCCTCGGCGTCGCGGAGCGGCTTGCTGGCGCCGTACCCGACGTTGAAGGCGATTTCCTTCTGAATGGTCAGGTCAAAGCTGATCTGTCCGGCGTCGCACATCCACTCCGGGTGTTCATTTGCCTCCTCCTCGCTGACGGAGATGCTCCCGCGCAGGGCATCCTCGGATGCATAGCAGTCCGCTGCCTTTACAGAATAGGGCGCCCCCATGTGGATCTGCACGTCCTTCCATGCGAAAAACCTGTGGAGCTGGCAGTGGTCCTCCCCCCAGCAGCCGGCCTTCACCATCAGATAGGAAGGCTTCTTTCCCGCCTCCCGGTTCTCCGGAAGCTGCCCCAGCACGGGCGTATCCTCCGCCAGGGCCGGATTGCAGACAAAAAACTCGATGAAAAAGGGCTTCTCCCCGCCCGTCTCGTCGCTTATGGCGGTAAATGAATGCCACCACCAGTCATATCCCTGCCTGCGCAGAGGGCCGTGGAGCATGCATGCGTCTCTTGTGATGTCGTGCTTGTTGAACATAGGTGTCCTCCCAAAAGATGTATCCGTGGCATGCTTTCATGCGTCTTCGTCAGGGGTAGGACCCGTCGTAGGCCAGTCTGTAGATGGTCTGCTCCTGCCCTTCCGCCGTCACCGTGACAGCGACGTCCTTGCTGCCCCACTCGACCGTAAAATTATCGCTGCCCGGCGCCTTGCCGTTATTGTTGACCTGGATGACGTGCTGAACAATGGTCCGGAAACCTCGCTTCAGGACGATGCGGCACGCTGACGGGCCAAGGGAAAGCTCCGGATTTCTGGGTTCTTCTATAATCAGGGTGTACCGGCCGTCCTCAGACTGGGCGGTGAGGATCGGCGTTTCGCCCACCCTGAAGAAGCCGGCAACCAGCATGATGGCGACTATGAGCAGAAGAACAGACAGTACCACTATTTGGCTTCTGACTTTTACAGTCATGGCTTTTCCCTCCTCTCCGGTCAGGGTGAAGCAAAAAGGAACGTCCCTCTCTGTTTCATTATACACGCTGTAATGGAGGTGTGGGAATGAAAGACGCTCTCTTTCCTGTTCTTTTATAAGGAAAATGGCCGGCCACACAGTCCCACAAGGCGAAGTAAACAAAAAGGAACATTCGCCCTGTTTCAAACTCTCCGGTCACGGTGGAGCAAAAAGGAGCGTCGCCATTGGTTCACATACAAATCAAAATTTGTTTAATTGTTTTAACTTTTTTGATGAAGTAATTAAATTTAATCAAAATAATACTTGTCATTTTTCATAATAATGCTAATATTTATCTGTAACTCATCTGCCAAAGTGCCCAATCGGTGCTTTGCGTACAAGTAATCATCTGTATATTAAAAAAGGAGAACAGTATGAAAAAGAAAATCATGGCAGTAGCTCTCGCCACTGCAATCGCTGCGACCCTCATGGCCTGCGGCGGTTCCTCTTCCTCCGGCAGCTCCGAGGGAGCAGCCCAGGGAGATGCGGCGGCGACAACCGAGGCGACCGGCGGCGAAGGCATCCGTCTTCTGAACGGCAAGCCCGAGATCCATGACCAGCTCATGGCTCTGGCTGCCAAGTATCAGGAAGAGACCGGCAACGTCGTCAACATCGAGACCATCGGCGGCGACACAAGCGCTTCCGACGAGCTCAAGAAGATGTATCAGGCTGACAACATGCCCGACATCTTCGTCATCGAAGCCAACCAGGCACCGAACTGGGACGGCCTTCTGGCTGACCTGACAGGCGAAGCCTGGACCAACGACACAGACTATGAGCTGGTAGACGAGAAGATGGGCACCATCGGCTTCCCCTACACCGTAGAAGCCACCGCCCTGGCTTACAACGCTGATATCCTGGAGAAGGCCGGCGTCGATCCCGCCTCTCTGACAAGCCCCGCCGCATGGCAGGCAGCCGTCGAGACCATCGACAGCAAGAAGGATGAGCTCGGCCTCACCGCCGTCTTCGGCTGGTGCGCAGAACCCGCCAACCTCGGCTGGTCCTCCGGTACACACGTATTTGCCCAGTACCTGGATGCAGGCCTTGCCCTGGATGACACCACCTACATCGACCTCCTCAATGACGGCGGCAAGATCGACGAGGCCAGAATGAACGACTTCGCTGCTTTCGTCGGCATGATGAACCAGTATTCCGATCCCGCCCTTCTGGTCGACGGAACCTATGACAACCAGGTCGCAGGCTTCGCTTCCGGCAAGTACGCCTTTGTCACCCAGGGCAACTGGATCAACGGCGGCGTCACCAGCAATCCCGAGTACACCGGCTGGGGCATGGGCTTCGCTCCCTACGCCTTCGAGGATGGCATCGACACCATCATCGCCGGTCCGCCCAGCTACTGGACCGTCTACAGCGAGGGCAATGTCGACGCTGCCAAGACCTTCCTCCAGTGGGTATCCGATGACAGCGCTCAGGACATCCTGGTCAACCAGGCCAACCTGATCAGCCCCTTCAATGACTGCAAGTACACCGCAGCCGATCCGTTCGCTGAGAGCATCATGAGCTACATGGCTGCAGGCAAGACCTCCGGCTGGCACACCATGCTCAAGAAGGACGGCCTCCAGAACAAGACCTGCCAGGTATTCGCAGAGTATGCCAAGGGCACCATGGACCAGGCCACATTCGTGAGCACCATGGCTCAGGTCATTTCCTCTTACTACAACCAGTAATACCTGATCAGATTCCAAACTATCTACAATTTGGTCAAGCAAAAGGGATTGGGCAGAAACGCAGGCTTCTGCCCAATCTCAAAATTTATTCAAGGGGGAATTCCAATGAATGAAGCCAGCGCAAGCAAGAAGCTTCTCTCTCTGGTCTGCCTGATCGGCGGCGCGGTGCTGTTGGTCGCTTCCCTTGCTCTCGATTTTATGGGAAGCAAGGCAGGCTATCGCGGAGCACTTCTTGTGATCGGCATTATAGGCGTTATTGCGGGCATGTACCTGCTGCCTACACGCAAGTATCACAGAACACTGATTTATGTCATTTTCCTGTTCCCGCTTCTGTTCGCATTTGTGGTGACAGTCATCATCCCGCTGTTTCTGGGTCTCTTCTATTCCTTCACGAACTGGAACGGCATCCGCTACACTGAGTTCGTCGGACTGGCCAACTACACGAGAATGTTCCGGCAGCCCAGCTTTATCTGGTCGATCCTGCTGACAGCGCTCTTCGTCGTGTTCAATATGATCCTGGTCAACCTGGTGGCCTTCCTGCTCGCCCTCCTGTGCACCTCCAAGCTCAAGGGAATGGGCTTCTTCCGGGCCTCCTACTTCCTGCCCAACCTGATCGGCGGTATCGTCCTCGGTTACATCTGGCAGTTCATTTTCAGCAATGTCGTCACCAGAATCATCACCAGCATGAAATTCTCCATGCTGTCCGATACCAAGACGGCCTTCATCGCGATCATCATCGTCTACGTCTGGCAGTACGCCGGCTACATCATGCTGATCTACATCACGGGTCTCAACACGGTACCGGGCGATGTTCTGGAGGCCGCCAACATCGACGGCGCCAACGCCATGCAGACCCTCTTCCAGATCAAGATTCCGATGATTGCCCCCACGATCACGATCTGCACCTTCCTGACGCTGACCTCCGCCTTCAAGCAGTTCGACGTCAACCTGTCCCTGACAAACGGTACCGGATCTCTGATGTTCATGGGCGAGTTCCTGACGAACGGCACACAGATGCTGGCCCTGAATATCTACAACACGGCTGTTGTCGAGAACGAGTACGCCTTCGGCCAGGCCAAGGCCTTCCTGTTCTTCATCATCCTGGCCTGTGTCTCGATCCTCCAGGTCCGCATTTCCAACAGTAAGGAGGTAGAACTGTAATGCATAGAAGTGAACCTACTTCCAGAGTTGTCATCAAATTCGTGATCGCGATCGTCATCGCCGCCTACGTCCTTTTCCCCTTTGCGCTGGTCGTCATCAACTCCTGCAAGCAGACAGCGGATATCACGGCCAACCCCATCGGCTTCAACGGAGTGAGCATCGGGCAGCTGATGCGGAACATGAGTGACGTCATCAACAACACCAACTTCCTCTTCTGGCATGCCTTCGGGTACTCCGTCCTGATCACGGTCCTGTCCCTGGCCCTTCTGGCGGTGTTCGGCGCCATGACCGCATGGGTCATCTGCCGCAACAAGACCAAGTGGGCATCTCTCATCTACTTTACATTCATCGCATCCATGATCATTCCCTTCCAGGTCGTCATGCTGCCTCTGATCTCCACATTCCGCGATGTGGGCAAGTTCGTCGGCATCCCGATGCTGCAGTCCGTTCCCGGTATCGTATTTGCCTACCTGGGATTCGGCGGTGCCATGACTGTATTCATCCTGACCGGTTTCATCAAGGGAATCCCTTATGATTTGGAGGAAGCAGCCTCCATCGACGGCTGCCGCCCCGAACAGGTCTTTTTCAAAGTCATATCCCATCTGCTGACACCGGTCATCACGACCGTCACCATTCTGAACGGTATGTGGATCGGGAATGACTATCTGCTCCCTTCCA
>CACXEL010000173.1 GCA_902766655.1 uncultured Lachnospiraceae bacterium
CGCGCGACGCGCTCCTTCTTGCCCTTGGTGGAATTCAGGGCGTAGGACCCGGAATTCAGCGTGCCGGAATAGACACGGAAGTAGGCCAGCTTGCCGACGAAGGGATCTGTCATGATCTTGAAGGCCAGGGCGGCGAAGGGCTCCTCATCGGAGGACTCGCGGTGGTCTTCATTTCCATCGAGGTCGGTACCCTGGATCGCCGGGATATCCAGCGGGCTGGGCATGTACTCGATGACGGCGTCCAGCATCTTCTGGACGCCCTTGTTCCTGTAGGCTGTGCCGCAGCAGACCGGGATCGCCGTGCCTTCGCAGCAGCCCTTGCGGAGAGCAGCCTTCATCTCGTCGACGGACGGCTCCTCGCCCTCAAGGTACATCATCATGAGGTCCTCGTCGAGGTCGCAGCACTGCTCCACGAGCTTGCTTCTCCACTCTTCGGCCTCATCAGCCATGTATTCGGGCACGTCCGTGATGCGGACGTTGTTGCCCTGCTTGTCGTCGTAATAGTAAGCCTTCATTTCGAAGAGGTCGATGAGACCCTCGTACTCGGCTTCCTTTCCGATCGGGATCTGGACACAGACCGGATTCTTGCCCAGGCGGGTGCGGATCTGGTCGACGGAGCCGTAGAAATTGGCGCCGATGATGTCCATCTTGTTGATAAAGGCCATACGCGGAACATTGTACTTGTCAGCCTGTCTCCAGACGTTCTCGGACTGGGGCTCGACGCCGCCCTTGGCATCGAACACGCCGACCGCACCGTCAAGGACGCGCAGAGAACGCTCCACTTCAACGGTAAAGTCTACGTGGCCAGGTGTATCAATGATATTGATCCTGTGCTCAAGCGCCCCCGGCTTAGGCTGGCCCATCTCTTCCAGGGTCCAGTGGCATGTAGTCGCAGCGGACGTGATCGTGATACCACGCTCCTGCTCCTGCGCCATCCAGTCCATGGTGGCAGTTCCTTCGTGCGTATCTCCTATTTTGTAGTTGACACCGGTATAATAGAGGATGCGCTCTGTCAATGTCGTCTTGCCGGCATCGATGTGCGCCATTATACCGATATTTCTGGTCCTAGCAAGGGGATATTCTCTTTCAGTACCAGCCATAAAACTCCTTTCTTCATCTGAAAAGACCATGGCAATATACCGGTATGCCGGTCTTTTTCTGTGCCTTCCGGCACATGATCTACTATATTCCCGCGCTCACGGGAGCGGGGAATTACAGTGGCGTGAACCCCCTTCACGCCATGTTCGGGAACACGCCTTGCGGGTGTTTCCTTTCGCTTCAGCGTCTGAGCCGTGGCTCTCCGCCGCAGCGAACAAAGTGTGACGCCGGATTCCACTCGGAAACCGGCATCGTTAAGCGGTCATCCGCAGGGGATGAACCCCCGCAGAAGGCACTTCAGGGAAATCAGAACCTGTAGTGGCTGAACGCCTTGTTGGCATCGGCCATACGGTGCATTTCTTCCTTACGCTTGACAGATGCGCCGGTGTTGTTGAGCGCGTCAAGGATCTCGTTGGCAAGACGGTCTTCCATCTTCTTCTCGGAACGATTGCGGGAGAAATTGGTCAGCCAGCGAAGAGCCAGCGCCTGACGTCTCTCCGGACGGACCTCGATCGGGACCTGGTATGTGGCACCGCCGATACGTCTCGCCTTAACTTCGAGGACAGGCATGATGTTGTTCATGGCTTCCTCAAATGCTTCCACTGCCGGTTTCCCGGACTTGTTTTCGACCTTCGCGAATGCGTTGTACACGATCTTCTGGGCAACGCCCTTCTTGCCATCCAGCATGATCTGGTTGACAAGCTTGGAGACGAGCACGCTGTTGTACATCGGGTCTGCTAAGGTCTCACGCTTTGTAGTATGTCCTTTACGTGGCACGTTACTTCCCTCCTAAATCAATATGATTTTATCACAGGTACTCACATGGACCGGTTCTATGTGTTCGTGCGAACGTTCTATATGACCCCCAGCCGACCGGGACAAAGAGAATGCGCACAAAAATAGTTTGGATATGTGAAACTGTTAAATGAAAACTAATTACTTCTTCGGTCTCTTGGCACCGTACTTGGAACGAGCCTGGCGGCGGTTGGCAACGCCGGCGGTATCCAGTGTGCCACGGATGATGTGGTATCTGGTACCCGGAAGGTCCTTGACACGGCCGACGCGGATCATAACGACGGAGTGCTCCTGAAGGTTGTGGCCATCACCCGGGATATAGGATGTAACTTCGACACCATTGGAGAGACGTACTCTGGCGATCTTACGAAGAGCGGAGTTCGGCTTCTTCGGTGTGGCGGTCTTGACTGCGGTGCAGACACCCCGCTTCTGCGGAGAGTAGTTCTTGACACTCTTCTTCTTCAGAGAGTTGAAGGATCTCTGGAGAGCCGGTGCCTTCGGCTTTTTAGCAGATGTCTCTCTGCCTTTTCTGACTAACTGATTGAATGTAGGCATTCCTTTCTGACTTCCTCCTTTGCAAAGTCCATGCTGTGCATGGCGGTCCGGCTGGTTTGGATCTGGTTATATAATAAGAAGAAACCCTTCTTATTAACGCCTTTTGCACGCAAAAAGACACCTGCTCTTTGCATGCGCCCAATTATTATAGCGCCCCTACCGCACCTGCGTCAAGTAAAAAATATAGACAAAGACAAGGTGTTTCAGGCTTCTTTCTTAATTGATTATGTCTCCGGCCTTTTCTACGTCAGGCAGAGGTGCTCCGCTCCTGTATGGTCCCGAAGCTCCTGCTGAATCTCCATCAAGCCCTTCGGGGATTCTATCAATGAAGCCGCCAAAGCAGAACGTTTCCGGCACAAAAACCGGGAGCAGCCTTCCGGCTGCTCCCGGCCCGGGTTTTTCATATGGCAGGCTCCGCAGGCAAAGCCTTGACTTTTCCGGCGGAAAGGTTGCTCATCACTCTTCCGTGAGGAGGACCTCCTCCTTCTCATCCTCCGCCTCATTGGCTTCCAGATCGAACTCGCCGGCCTTGGCTTCCTCCTCGTCGTCATCCTCATCGGAGAGGGTGATGGTCTCGGCGGCGGCGATGGCCTCCTGCTCAGCTGTGATGCGGGCAGCCTCTTCCTCCTCGGCCAGGCGCTTGGCGATCTTTTCGTCCGTGTCAAGTCTGACGTCGCGATAGCGCCTCAGGCCTGTACCGGCCGGGATCAGCTGGCCGATGATGACGTTCTCCTTGAGGCCGATCAGCGGATCGATGCGGCCCTTGATGGCGGCATCCGTCAGGACCTTGGTGGTCTCCTGGAAGGACGCGGCCGACAGGAAGGAGTTGGTGGCCAGGGCGGCCTTGGTGATACCGAGGACGATACGGGTGCCTTCCGCAGGCTCCTTGCCCTCAGCTGTCAGCTGCTCGTTCATCTCGTCGAAATCAAGGAAATCGACCAGGGCGCCGGGCAGGTAATCCGTGGCGCCGGCCTTCTCGATCCGGACCTTCTTGAGCATCTGGCGGAC
>CACXEL010000174.1 GCA_902766655.1 uncultured Lachnospiraceae bacterium
ATTCCCCGGCCCATAACGGGGCAGGGGACGTTCCTCCGGCCCACTATTCTCCATCCGCCGGCCGTCCCCTTGATCACCAGTGGGCCGGGGGAACCGTCCCCCTGGCCCACCTCTGGCCCATTACTGCTGTTCTGTTTTGGTGAGGTCCGCACGCATTTCGGCACGGACTTCGTTGGTGATGGGATAGCGGCCTTCGATGAACCAGGCGACAAGGCCGAGGATGAAGGGAATCAGACCCATGATGACCACGAACCAGTTGAGCATGACCGGCATCTGGCTGAGCTCACCCGCGAAGTCGCCCGTCTCGGAGTCCACGACGTAGCCGATGGCGGCCAGCAGGAAGCCGACGACGCTGGCGCCGACAGCGTTCTGGGCCTTGGCGATGAAGCGGTTGACCGCGTTGCAGAGGCCGGAGCGGTCCTTGCCGTTCTTGTAGATCTCATAGTCCATGATCTCGATGTCGATGGTGGAGCCGGGAATGTAACCCATACCGACCGCCGTCGTGGTGACCGCCGCGCAGATGAGGAAGAGCCAGGGCATCCTGCCCAGGACGCCGAGGATCTGGAGCAGGAAGAGGATGCCGCAGGGGATCGCCTGGCAGAGCAGGAGCAGCCGCATGAACTTCATGGGATCGCCGATCTTCTTCATGATGGGGGCCGCGATCATGGTGCCGCCGAGCAGCGGTACGAACATGAGCATGGAGGAAATGCCGGAGTAGAGGGCGTATTTTCCGTTGTCCACCACACCGGTGGTCAGGTCTGCGCAGAGGCCCCACTTGATATAGTATATCATGGTGGCGAACAGGAAGGTCCAGATAAAGCCGGAAAAGAGGGCGGCGGTGACGTTGACGCGAAGGGCTTTATTTTCCTTGAGGAGCTTGAAGATATCAGTGAGCCTGACCTGCTCGTCCTCATCCTGCTCCGCGTGGTGGCGCTCCCGCACCAGGCTGATGCCGAAGAGGGAGACGACGGCGGTGAGCAGCAGGAGGCCGAAGACCACCAGGCCGAAGGAGGTGTGCATGTTGCCCACCACGTTGTTCACGCCTGTGACCATGGCTATGAGGACCGCGGTGACCATGCCGGTCATCATGGAGACGATACGGGGGGCGATGAGGAGCTTGCCGCGCTCATTCTGGTCCAGGGTCAGGGTCCGGAAGATCAGGTTGGGGGCGTAGAAGGAGGAGCCCATGTCGTAGAGAAGATAGAAGAAAATGACCCACACCACGGCCAGCGCCGGGCTGATGCCCTGGGGAATGAAGAAGAGGGCGGAGACGCCGACCAGGGACGTGATGATGGAGAGGATGATGAAGGGCTTGTATTTTCCGTGCTTGCCGACCTTGGCACGGTCCATGATCCAGCCTTCGATCGGATCGTTGACCGCGTCGAAGACGCGGGAGAAGAGGAGGACGCTGGAGCCCACCACCGCGCCGAAGGCGCCCAGGCCCGCGTAGTCCGTCAGATATAATAAGAAAAATGAAGTCATGAGGGCGGCGGCCAGGCCGTCCGTCAGGCCCATGGTCGCGGTTCCAAAAATCTCCCGGAAACCGACTTTGTCAGAATTGTTCATGTGTGACCTCCTTGTGTTCGTGTGGGATTGTTCCGTGTTCTCATTTCCTGAGCACTGTTTTGTTCTGATGGGCCCAGTATAGTTGGATTTCGGGAGGTCAGCTATAATATATTCGTCTGTTTTTCAGTATATTGGATTGCTTCGCATTTAAATGTCTTATATACTATATTTATAGCTAATTTGTGATAGTTCAGAATGGCCTGTAAGGTTATTCTGTGAAAGGAGGCGCGGAGAGAATGGACAGCATGGCAGAGCGCCTGAGCCTCTTTCAGCAGATGGTCTCCACCTGCCACAAGCTGCTGCTGCGCAGCTATGACAGCGGGCTCTTCCCCCTGGGCAGCGAGACCGAGGAGGAGCGGACGGCGGAGACGCTCTTCCTCCTCTCGCGGCAGGAGACGGACCTCCTCGCGGCGGTCGGGGCCGGAAGGACGCCGCTGATTTTCACCAACAAGGTCGACATGATGTGGCTCTGCTGCCCGGAATGGGCCGGCGCGGACCTCACGGGGATCCATGTGCTCGGGCCCTTCTTTATGGACGACGTATCGATCCACGTAATCCGCGCGGAGCTGGCCGGAGCCGGCCTGTCCGCCTCGATGCGGCGCAGCGCGGAGGACCTGGTCCGGCAGCTGCCGGTGCTCAGCTGGGGGAGGATCCAGGAGTACGCGCTGATGTTGCATTTCCTTATAACCGAGGAGAAGATCCGGCAGTCGGACCTCCGCTTCTACGGCAGCGCCGACCCGAAGCCGGCGGCCGGGCAGGAGGCGCGGGACCGAAACATCCACGGCACCTACCAGGCCGAGCAGGAAATGCTGCGGA
>CACXEL010000175.1 GCA_902766655.1 uncultured Lachnospiraceae bacterium
CGGCATCATCACCCTTCCCGAAGGCGTTGAGATGTGCATGCCTGGCGACAACGTTGTCATGAACATCGACCTGATCCACCCGATCGCTATGGAGCAGGGTCTTACCTTCGCTATCCGTGAAGGTGGCCGCACTGTCGGTTCTGGCCGTGTTATCAGCGTCATCGAGTAATTCTGACCGCTAAAACAATTAGGACCCCCGGAATGCTGTGCATTCCGGGGGTTTTGAAGAAATGAGAGAGAGGGACGGACCTTTTTTCTCAAAAATCTTTGATTTTTGAGAAAAAAGGTCCGTCCCTCTCTCTCATTTCTCTTCACTCTTCACAGTGTCTTGAGGAATAAGTCGGCAAGGAGCGGCCAGGGCGTGACTTCCGGGTAGGGTGCGTCCTTCCGGTTGTCATAGTGGTGCTCGATAAGCTCCTCCAGGAAGGCCAGCTCGTCAGGCGTGACCGGGAAGGACCCGTCTCGAACTGCAGCCAGCAGGCGTTCGTTCTGGTCCATGGTATAATGCTCGCCGAAGAGGCAGTGGGCCCAGGCGGTGTTGGCGACGGAGGAGCCGTGCCGGCCGCGGGAGAAGACGTGGTGGGCGTGGGGAATACCTTTTTCGCGGAGGGCCGCCTCGTAGAGATAGCTGTTCTCCACGGGGACGGACTCGTCGGTCATGGTCTGCCAGAGGAAGCAGGGCGGGGTGTTCTCATTTACATGGCGCTCCAGGGAGAAGCGGTCCAGAAGGGCCAGGCTTTCCGGGGTGCCCTGCTCGTAGATGTCCGCGCCCAGGAGGCAGCGGAAGGAGCCCTGGTGGGCGTGGCCGCCGGACGTGATGACCGGGTAGGAGAGGATGGCTGCATCCGGCCGGCAGGAGATATCTGCATACAGAGGATTTTCATCGGGTATCTCGTCGAAGTAGTCGCAGATCGTCGCGGTCAGATGCCCGGAGGCGGAGAAGCCGCAGACGTAGAGCCGAGAGGGATCGATCCGGAAGCGGTCCGCATTTGCCCGGAGATATCGGATGGCGCGGGCCATGTCCTTTATGGGCTGGTCCAGGAGAGGCGCCTTCATGAGGATGTTGGTCGTGTAGGTCAGAACAAAACACTGGTACCCCAGGTCATTGAAGGCGTTGGCCACGAGCTCCCCCTCGGAAGGGGAAACGAAAGCATAGCCGCCGCCCGGGGCGATCAGCATGCATGGGTGGACACGGCCGTCCTCGAGCATGTAGGGCCGCATGTGGGGGATAAAGCCGAAGGCCAGGGGATACGCATATTCCGCCGGGTCCCAGATGGTGATTTCTTTCATTCCAGATCTCCCTTCTTCCTGTTGACAGGGTTATCCACATATGTGGATATCTATTATGATAACACCGGGTCCCCGAGACTGCAATGCACTCCGCGGTCAAAAGTATGTCACGCCCGGTGCCGTGTGGCGGGAAGGGCTGGGATCAGTGAGAATGATGTGTGTTGGTCGGGCACTCCTTCACCCGCGCCTCCGGCAAACCAAGTCCTTGCACAACCGTATCGGGAGGTCTGGCCGTCTCATTCGCAGCGGGCACCGGGCCTTCCGAAAAAAATATATAAAAAAGTGAAAAAGTGCTTGACCTTCCCCCAGGTGGAAGCCTTATTGTCTTAGTAAAGAAAGGCCAATCCGGATCAAAGAGGAGGCTGTCATGAAGATCAATCAGGTCGAAGAGCTGGTGGGCATCACCAAAAAGAATATCCGCTTCTACGAGGAGCAGGGTCTGGTCTCCCCGGGACGCGACCCCTCCAACGGCTATCGGGAATACTCCCTGGCGGATGTGGACCGGCTCACCAAGATCAGACTCCTCCGGCAGCTGGATATCCCCTGTGAGGAGATCCGGAAGGTCATCGAGGGCGTGACATCCCTGGACCGGTGTCTGGAGGACCATATGGTCCGCCTGGACCACCGGAGCCGGGATCTTTTGCGGATGAAGGAGATGTGCACCATCATCAGTGAGGGCGCCGGCACCTTCGAGGAAATGAAGGCAGGGGAGTATCTGGAGCAAATGAAGGCACTCGAAAAAGGAGGTGTTCATTTTATGGATGTGGAGAAATCGGACGTCAGTGTGAGACGTAAGGGATCTCTTCTCTCGGCGGTGGTGATGATCGGCGTCATGCTTGCGGTCATCGTTCTGCTGCTCTGGGCCCAGTCGGTGGACCCGCTCCCGCTCTGGGGGTTTGCGTTCATTTTACTGGCCCCGGTCGTTGTGGTCGTGGGTATACTGATTGCCCTTCATCAGAGGATGAAGGAGCTGGAAAGGAGTGAGCTGGATGAAGCTGGTAAGTATTGACAATATTCCCGGCAAGGAAATCGAGGCCATGGGAATCGTGAAGGGAACCATCGTGCAGACCAAGAACATCGGCCGTGATTTCATGGCCGGTATGAAGACCATCGTGGGCGGTGAAATCGTCGGCTACACCGAGATGCTGAATGAAGCCCGTCAGCTGGCCACCAAGCGCATGGTGGACGAGGCCGAAGCCATGGGCGCCGATGCCATCGTGGGCGTCCGCTACGGGTCCTCCCAGGTCATGCAGGGAGCCGCAGAGGTGATCGCCTACGGTACGGCCGTAAAGATCCTGGAGAAGTGAAGCGGCCGGTCCTTCGTAATCAGGGACTCGTAATCATGGCAGGGACTTCGTACGTGGCCCCTGCCATGGTTACGAGTCCCTGTCTCATCCCCTTGACAAGCCATCTGTCCTCCTTTAAAGTTCTAGGTAAGAAAGACCGTGAACCTGCCTGAAAGGAGGATTACAACCATGTCAGTAACGGCGCCTGACTTTTCCTGTCTGCAAAAAGCCCCTTTCCATCTGGAAAATGAAGCCCTCACCTGGGTCAAAGAGACCCTGGCCGGCATGACCGAGAAGGAGAAGCTGGCCCAGCTCTTCTGCATCAACGTAAGGCGTGGCGACGAAGAGGAATTCCGCAAGCTGAAGGAAGTTTACGGAGGTATCCCGGGCGGCGTCATGTACCGGCCCATGAGCACGGAGAAAGCCGTCAGCTTCTACAATCAGATGCTTCGTGAGGCCGAAATCCCACCCCTGGTCGCGGCCAACCTGGAAAAGGGCGGCAACGGCATCGTGACGGAGGGTACGACCTTCGGCGCCCCCATGGAGGTGGCTGCCACCGATTCCGTTGAGATGGCCGAGAAGCTGGCTCACGTCTGCGCGGCGGAGGCTGCGGCGGTGGGCGCCAACTGGGCCTTCGCCCCCATCATCGATATCGACTATGAGTACCGCAATCCCATCACCAACACCCGGACCTTCGGCTCCGACCCTGACCGGGTGGCCAGAATGGGCGCCGCCTACACCCGCGTCGTCCAGGAGATGGGCCTCGCGGCCTCCATCAAGCACTTCCCGGGCGACGGGAGTGACGAGCGCGACCAGCATCTGGTGACCAGCGTTAACCCCCTCTCCTGCGAGAGGTGGGATGAGACCTACGGCATGGTCTACCGGACCTGCATCGAGGCCGGCGCCCTGACCTGTATGGTGGGCCACATCATGCAGCCTGCCTGGTCCAGACGCCTGAATCCGGACCTTAAGGACGAGGAGATCCTGCCCGGCAGCCTCTCCCGGGAGCTGCTCATGGGGCTTCTCCGCGGCCACCTGGGCTTCAACGGCATGATCGTTACGGACGCGACCACTATGGCCGGCTACACGATTCCCATGCCGAGACGGCTCGCCGTCCCCACCTCCATCGCGGCCGGCGCCGACATGTTCCTCTTCAGCAAGAACATGGAGGAGGACTACAGCTTCATGGCGGAGGGCCTCAGGAATGGCATCATTTCCCCGGAGAGGCTGGATGAGGCCGTGATGCGGATCCTGGGCGTCAAGGCAGCCCTGGGCCTCCACGCGAACAAGGAGCCCAAGAAGGTGGAGGAGGCCCTGGCAGCCATCGGCAGGCCGGAGTACCACGCCTGGGCCAAGGAGTGCGCGGACCAGGCAATCACCCTGGTCAAGGAGGAAAAGGGCGTGCTGCCGCTTAAGAGCGGCAAGCGGGTGCTCTTCATCCCCATCGAGGCCGAGGCGGGCTTCCAGTACTCCGCCAAGGTCGGCGTCTGCGCGGACATCCGGCGGCGGCTCGAGGCCGAAGGCCTCCTCATCGACGTCTTCGACCCGGGCAAGGGCGAGGAGGGAAGGCTCCAGCCGACGACGTCCATCGTGGGCAAATACGACTACATCATTTACATCGGCAACCTGGTGACCAAGTCCAACCAGACGGTGGTCCGGATCGAGTGGGCCCAGCCCATGGGCGTCAACTGCCCCCAGTTCGTCTCGCAGGTGCCCACGATCTTCATTTCTGTGGAAAATCCCTACCACCTCCTGGACGTTCCCAGGATCAGGACCTTTATCAACTGCTACAACTCCAACGACGCGGTACTGGACTGCCTGATCGACAAGCTCATGGGCAGGAGCCCCTTCAAGGGCAAGAGCCCCGTGGACGCCTTCTGCGGGCGCTGGGATACCCACCTCATGTGAGGAAAATGCAGCCAGGCAAGGCCGACGTGGTTCGGCCTTTGCCGGCCATAATGCCTGTGCAGGCAAAGCCACAGGTCCGCAGTAAGCCAATAAGAAAACGGCCCTCTGTTCATCACAGAGAGCCGTTTTTTTCGTGCTTACCCGGCCTGCCCGAAAGCAGGCATGGCCATCTTTTCAAGAATCTTTTTTCCCGACCTGTACCGGCACGGAGGTGAAGAGCCCGTCCGCCCTGGTCTCGATCCGCAGCACGAAATCGAACCGCCCGACGTCCACGCAGAGCCCGAAATCTCCTTCAGGGAAGATCGTGTTATCCGGGTCGAAGAACTTGGCCCCGGCCGTGTACCGGAGGGCATCCGCCCTGGCCCGGATATCCATCGGCTCACCCCGCAGCGAAGCCCGGATGTAGTCTGCACAGAGCGCATCCTCCTCGGCGTAGCGCGTGCCTGCATTTCCCATGCAGACCAGGCTTACGACGGCAGGATCCTTCACCTTGATATAGGAAATGACAGCATCCGCGTTGACCAGGCTTCCGGTGATGATCTCCGTCACGCCGCCGGTCTCCGCTCCCGCGTTCACGATTCCCTGGGTCCCTGCGCTGGTCGTGTGGAGAACTGTCCGCCCGGTGAGGTCCACCCTGTGGATTTCCCAGGGCGAATTGCCGTAGTCGAACCCCGGCACCTTGGCGCCGCCCCGCTCGCCGGCCAGGAGCCAGTCCGGGTGGGCCCTGCGGAGGGCGAAAGCCTCCTCCACCGCGCCGACCGGGTGGATGGCGGCCGCGCCGCCCGCGGCCATGTAGCACTCCAGCGTGAAGGCGCGGAAGACGTCGATGATGACGGTCAGGCCAAGGGCCCGGCGGGCGCCGGAGATGAGGGAGAGTGTCTGAATTTCCATGGATGGGCCTCCGCGGGGTCAGTCGTCGATGTCAAATGCCTCCAGGCCCTTCCTGCCGGGCTCCTTGGAGTCGCCGTGCTTCACGAACTGCATGGTGATGAAGGCCACGATCATGAAGAAGGCCGAGTAGGGGAAGAGGGTCTTGTAGCCGATGTGGTTCATGAGCCAGCCGGCCACGATGGGCGTGACGATCTGGGCGGACATGGAGAAGGTGTAGTAGGTGCCGGTGAACTTGCCGATGTCGCTGCCCTTGCACATTTCCACGACCATGGGGAGGGAGTTGACGTTGATGAAGGCCCAGCCCATGCCGATGACCACGAAGAGGACGTAGAGGAGGGGGGAGAAGTGGTCGGAAACCATGGTGTAGAGGAAGGCGAGGAGGAAGGCGATCATCATCATGACGACGCCGGTGAGGATGGTCTTCTTCCGGCCGATCTTGCCGGCCAGGGCGCCGGAGGGAATGTAGGTCAGGATGGCGCCGCCGGTGGCGATGGTGAGGCAGAGGGAGGCGCTGCCCAGGCTCATGTGCCACATGCGGGAGGCGTAGGTGGTGAACCAGGTCTCCACGCCGTTGTAGGCGATGAACCAGAAGGCGATGGAGAAGAGGATGAAGATCAGGGACCGCTTGACCGGGGCCGGGAGCTCCTCGTGGCCGGCGGAATCCTCAACAGCCAGGTTCTCCTCCGGGTGGGCGGCCTCGTAGGCCTTCATTTCCTCCGTCAGACGGGGTTCGTCGACGGTGACCATGACGATGAGGAGGGAGATGATCATGATGAAGGCGACCACGGCGAAGAGCAGGAAATAGTTCACGTGGTCCATCCCGGCCGTCCGCTTCTCCGAGTAGAGGACCGCCGCGATGATCAGGTAGAGGATGCCGCCAAGGGCGCCCATGAGGTTGATGATGGCGTTGGCCTTGCTCCGGAGGGGCTTGGGCGTGACGTCAGGCATGAGGGCGACCGCCGGTGACCGGTAGGTGCCCATGGTGATCAGGATGAGGCCCAGGACGCCGATGAAGAGGCCGGTGTAGGCCGGCTTGGGGCTGGCGGCGTACATGTTGTCGATGAGAGGGAGGAGGAGCATGAGGATCACGGCCGCGATGGTACCGAAGAGGATGAAGGGCTTGCGCCGGCCCATGGGCGAATGGCACCTGTCCGAGATCGTGCCGAAGAGGGGCAGGAGAAAGAGGGCCAGGATATTGTCCATGGCCATGATGAAGCCCGATATGGTCTCGTTCATGTGGAAGGTGTTGGTCAGAATCAGCGGCACTACGCTGTTGTAGAGCTGCCAGAAGGCGCAGATGGAGAGGAAAGCAAAGCCGATCCGAATGGTCTGCCCGGTCTTCAGTTTCATGGTGATACCCCCGATCTATGTGGACTTGGACAAAATGAAACCCGTCCGCCTTCTATTTTATAGGAAGCGGAGGGCGAATACAACCGCTTTCTGCCCGGGCAGGCCGCCTAAAAGAGACTGGAAATCCAGACGGAAGTAGGGTATGATGGTATCTGTTATTCCGGGCGCGGAGCCGCCCGTCATCAGCAAGGAGTGTTGTATGAGCAGAAAATTTGAGCCGGTGACCCTGTGCGGGTCCAGCTGGTATCAGCAGAAATATTATTTCAATCCCGCCTTCGACAAGCTCCCGGAGAAGGTCAGGCAGGAGCTGCAGATCATGTGCGTCACCTACACCGAGGACGTGGGCGGCGTGCTCACCGTGGAGTTCGGCGAGGACAAGGAGCCGCACTTCGTCGTGCGGAGCATGGAAGGGGATGCGAGATTCGATGAGATCGGCTCCGAGCTCAAGATCAAGAAGCTCAGGCAGGAGAAATCCGAGCTCATGAAAAAGATCGCCCTTTTCTACCGCATCATGGTCCTGGGCGAGGCGCCGGGCGAGGCCGGACTGGAGGTTCCGACGGATGGTGAGTGAGCGGCGGATCGGGAATGTGGTCATTTCCAACCCCTTTATTCTGGGGCCCATGGCCGGGGTGACCGACCGGGCCTTCCGCGTGCTCTGCGCGGAGATGGGCGCGGGTCTCGTCTCCATGGAGATGGTCTCCGCCAACGCTGTGAAATATGGCAATAAGAAGACCTACGAATTTGTGAACATCGCTGAAAATGAACACCCGGTCTCCATGCAGCTCTTCGGCCCCGACGGCGACACCATCGCCCTGGCGGCGGAGGCCCTGGCGGACCGGCCCTTCGACATCCTGGATATCAACATGGGGTGCCCCATGCCAAAGATCACGAAGAACGGGGAGGGCTCGGCCCTCATGCGGGACCTGCCCCGGGCGGCGGAGATCGTCCGGGCGGCCGTGCGGGTCTCCACAAGGCCGGTCACGGTCAAGATCCGGGCCGGCTGGGACGCGGACTCCATCAACGCTGTGGAGGCAGCCCAGGTGCTCGAGGAGGCCGGCGCGGCGGCGGTGGCTGTCCACGGCAGGACCCGGGAGCAGTACTATTCGGGCAGGGCCGACTGGGATATCATCCGGCAGGTCAAGGAGGCGGTCTCGATTCCTGTCATCGGGAACGGGGACGTGACGTCGCCGGAGCTGGCCGTGCGGATGATGGAGGAGACCGGCTGTGACATGGTCATGATCGCGCGGGGGGCCAGGGGGAACCCCTGGATCTTCCGGGAGTGCCTGCATTTCCTGGAGACGGGGGACCACCTGCCAAGGCCGGAGATCGGCGAGGTGCGGGATATGATCCTCCGGCACGCGAGGATGGGCCTGGCGGACAAGGGCGAGTACCTGGGCATTCTGGAGATGCGCAAGCACGCGGCCTGGTACACGTCTGGCCTCAGGAACTCGGCTGCCCTCCGGAACCGGATCAATGAGGTGACGTCCCTTGCAGGACTGGAGAGGGCCCTGGACGAGTGGGCGGAGGGGTGAGCGGACGCCCCGGCAGTGCCGGGCGTGCGGCTGCCCGGGCCATGTCCGGTCAGGGAGGCGGAGGCCGTGTCTGCAGCTGCCGGCGCCTGCGCGTACCGGCGGCCGAAAGGCGGAACCTGAGGTCCCGTCTTGACTTTTCAGAGCGGTCTGGCTATAATATCTATTTAATGGCGCGTGTCGGACATCTCAGGTCGACGCGCGTATTGTCGTATTTTACGAGAAGGTAACGGGCCGTGGCATGTGCCGGGGCAGGGCCTGACCGACCGCCTGGGGCGGGGGAGGCCTGCCGGGCAGCATTCTGCCCGTCCACGCATGAGATGCGAGTATATTTTTGAAAATGCCGGAGGGAATAACATGGCAGAGGAAAACAGCAAGAAGAATATTCTTACCTATGCGGGTCTGAAGAAGCTGGAGGACGAGCTGACAGATCTCAAGGTCAACCAGCGCAAGATGATCTCCGAAAAGATCAAGGAAGCCCGCGAGCAGGGCGACCTCTCCGAGAACGCTGAGTACGATGCCGCCAAGGACGAGCAGCGCGACATCGAGGCCAGGATCGAGGAGATTGAGAAGATCTTAAAGAACGCCGAGGTGGTCGTGGAGGATGAGGCCGAGACCAACACCATCAACGTGGGCTGCAAGATCAAGATCTTTGACCTGGAGTACGATGAGGAGCTGGATTTCGCCATCGTGGGCTCCACCGAGGCCAACTCTCTGGAGGGCAAGATCTCCAATGAGTCCCCGCTGGGCAGGGCCCTCATGGGCGCCAGCGTCGGCGACCTGGTCACCGTCGAGATGCCGGAAGGCGACACCCGCGAGTACAAGGTCCTCTCCATCAACCGCAATATCTGACAGGGCAGAGCACAAAACCGATCAAAAGGCAGACGGAGCTTTCGGAATTTTCGAAGGCTCCGTTTTTGCGCACTTTGAACAAATCAATACCCGGACGCTTGAAGAAAGTTGTCATATTTAATATAATAAAAGCAGTGAAGGACAGGTGACTCGGGGTGCAAGGCTTCCCGGGTTCTTGGTGTACGATCATTGCCGGATAAGATCATCTGTGGTTCCGACCCGGATCAATGGATATGGATTCTCACGCCGGTCTCCCGCAGCGGGAGGCCTGGACTGGAGGTGTGATAATGAGCGGGTATTCATTTACAGTGAATGGTGTGGTGAGAACGACGGAGGAAAATAAACCCCTCCTTCGCTACCTCCGCGACGACCTCCGCCTGACCAGCGTAAAGGACGGCTGCAGTGAGGGCGCCTGCGGCACCTGCACCATAGTGGTGGACGGAAACGCGACCAGGGCCTGTGTCCTGACCACAGCCCGGGCCGTCGGCAAATCGATCGTCACGGTCGAGGGTCTCAGCGATTACGAGAAGGAAGTCTACGTCTACGCCTTCGGCTCCGTAGGCGCAGTCCAGTGCGGCTTCTGTACCCCCGGCATGGTGATGAGCGCAAAGGCACTCCTGGACAAGAACCCGTCCCCGACCGAGGAGGATGTGAAAAAGGCGATCCGGGGCAATATCTGCCGCTGTACCGGCTACAAGAAGATTTTGGAGGCGGTGGTCAGGGCGGCTGCCATTTTCCGGGGCGAGCTGGCTCTGGACACGGCCATGGAGAAGGAAGGGGACTTCGGTGTCGGCGCCCGCGCCTTCCGCGTGGATGTCCGCGACAAGGTCCTTGGGACCGGCGTGTATCCTGATGACATATATATGGAAGGAATGGCGGAGGCGTCGGCCCTCCGCTCCCAGTATCCCAGGGCTAAAGTACTGGGGATCGACACTTCCGAGGCCCTGGCCCTGCCGGGCATCCTGGCCGTCTACACGGCGGCGGACGTGCCCAACAACAAGGTCGGCCACATCCAGCAGGACTGGGACGTGATGATCGCGGTCGGGGACACGACACGCTGCGTCGGCGACGCCATCTGCCTGGTCTGTGGGGAGAACCGTGCAGTTGTCGAGCAGGCCAAGAAACTCATCAAGGTGGACTATGAGGTCCTTACGCCGGTCAGGAACTGGCGCGAGGCAGCGGTGCCGGATGCGCCCAGGGTCCACTCGCGCGGCAATCTCTGCCAGAGCCGCCATGTGGTCCGCGGCGACGCGAAAAAGGCCCTGGCGGAATCCGCCTACACGGTCACCGAGACGTTTATCACGCCCTTCACGGAGCATGCCTTCCTGGAGCCCGAGTGCGCGGTGGCCTTCCCCTACAAGGACGGCGTAAAGGTCCTGAGCACCGACCAGGGCGCCTACGACACCCGCCACGAGGTCTCCATCATGTTCGGCTGGGACCAGGAGAGGGTGGTCGTCGAGAACCAGCTGATCGGTGGCGGCTTCGGCGGCAAGGAGGACGTATCCGCCCAGCATCTGGCTGCCCTCGCAGCTGTCAAGCTTGGGCGGCCGGTCAAGGTCAAGTTCTCCCGTCAGGAATCCATCAATTTTCATCCCAAGCGCCACGCCATGGAGGGGACCTTCACCCTGGGGTGCGATGAGAACGGCATTTTCACCGGCCTCGACTGCGAGATCAACTTCGACACCGGCGCCTACGCCTCCCTCTGCGGCCCGGTCCTCGAGCGGGCCTGCACCCACTCCGTAGGTCCCTACTGCTACCAGAACACCGACATCCGGGGCTTCGGCTACTACACCAACAACCCGCCAGCCGGCGCCTTCCGGGGCTTCGGCGTCTGCCAGAGCGAGTTCGCCCTGGAGTCGATCATCAACCTTCTGGCGGAGAAGGTCGGCATTTCCCCCTGGGAGATCCGCTACCGCAACGCCATCGAGCCCGGCAAGGTCCTGCCCAACGGGCAGATCGCCGACTGCTCTACGGCCCTCAAGGAGACCCTCCTGGCTGTGAAGGACGCCTATGAGAAAAATGCGGACCACGCCGGCATCGCCTGCGCCATGAAGAACGCCGGCGTCGGCGTCGGCCTCCCCGATAAGGGGCGCGTCAAGCTCCGCGTCGAGAACGGCATCGTCAACATTTACTCAGCGGCCTCGGACATCGGCCAGGGCAGCACGACGGTCATGATCCAGATCGCTTCCCAGACCATCGGCCTTCCGGCCGCCAAAATAGCCTACCCGCCTGCCTCCACGGAAAATGCTCCCGACTCCGGCACCACCTCCGGCTCCCGCCAGACCCTGCTTACCGGCGAGGCCGTCCGCGGCGCGGGCGCCCTCCTCAAGGAGGCCCTCGACGCAGCCGGCGGCGACCTGGCCGCCCTCGAAGGCAAGGAGTACTTCTACGAGTACTTCGAGCCGACCGACAAGCTCGGTGCGGACAAGCCCTTCCCCAAGAGTCACATCGCTTACGGCTACGCGACCCACGTCGTCATTCTCGACGAGGCGGGCAAGGTCTCCGAGGTCTACGCGGCCCACGACTCGGGCAAGGTGGTCAACCCTATCTCCATCCAGGGCCAGATCGAGGGCGGCGTCCTCATGGGCCTGGGCTACGCCCTGACCGAGAATTTCCCGCTCAAGGACTGCGTGCCCAAGGCCAAGTACGGCACCCTGGGCCTCTTCCGGGCCCCCGACATCCCCGACATCCACGCCATCTACGTGGAGAAGGACGAGCTCCTGGGCGTCGCCTACGGCGCCAAGGGCATCGGCGAGATCGCCACGATCCCGACCGCGCCGGCCGCGGCCGGCGCCTACTACGCCCTCGACCATAAGCTCCGCCGCGAGCTGCCCATGTACGACACGCCATATGCGGCTAAGGTCAAGCGCTGACCTGCCCTGGGCCGGCGGGCGGCTCCTCATGCCCCGCCAGGGATACCCAAGGGGTGCGGCATCCAGTGGTCTCCTCTCTTTGGGACGCTTCCGCTCGCTCGGACTGGCAGCGGTACAAGTGGGGGTCCGGGCCAGCGGGCGGCTCCTCATGCCCCGCCCGGCAGGCACAAGTGGTACGGTATCCAGTGGTCTCCTCTCTTTGGGACGCTCCCGCTCGCTCGGACTGGCAGCGGTACAAGTGAGGTCCCGGGTCAGGCGGACTAACTTCCGCCTGCCCCACGCCCTCACATAGGAAATCCACAAAAAGAGACGTCAGAGAATACGAGTATCCTCTGACGTCTCTTTTTGTGGATTTCTAGTACCGGCCGTCCTCGGACGCCCGCAGAGAGGAGACCACTGGCTGCCTCAGCTTATGATAATACCGGCGGGGCAGAGGAGCCGCGCCACTGCCCGGGTCAGCTTCTGACGGAGCTGAAGGAAGGGCACAGGGGTGAAGGTACGGCGGAATGTAGACTCCTCTCTAAGGAGATACGAGGAGGGCGTGACAAGTCAGCGGGCATAGGGGCGGGGCCGTGTACTTTAGGTGAGGCGGAGTGTAGTCTTCTCACTAAGGACGCCGAGGACGTTGGTA
>CACXEL010000176.1 GCA_902766655.1 uncultured Lachnospiraceae bacterium
CTTCGGCATCGAGGACCTGGCCCTGGATCCCGACCAGCTGGACAAGCCGCCCATGGAGCTGATGATTGCCCTGAACATCGATCCCTCCGCCTTCGACATCACCGGCAGCAAGCAGTGCCTCGCCGCCACCTATGACCTGCTCGCGCAGCTGGAGCCGCTGTACCTGCAGTACCGCGGTACCGACCACCTGAAGACCTGTGTCCGCCATGGAGAAAACGACTTCAGCGCCTTCCTGCGCTTTGAGAATTTTGATCTCTGCGTAAAATACGGCCCGCGCATGAGCGGCAAGCCGCTTGGCTGCTGCTATGTCATCGAGCTCTCTCCGCAGAAGTTCCTGCTGGCCGGGCTCAACTGCACACCGGAATTCCGCGTGAAGCCGGGCGTCAACAGGAAGCTGGACGTTCTTCGCCTGGAAGAAGGCCGCGTCGCACGCGGCGAGTGGATCCCCGGCCGCGTCTTCAACGGCGACGAGCTCATGAACCTGCGCTTCGGCGATACGCCCTCCGCTCTGATGATTGAGCTGTACACCTATTGATTTAACCGAGGATTATAGACTGAGGAGGGACGGCTATTTGAGAAAAAAGGGCCGCCCCTCAGTATCACAGTCTCAAAAAAAGACTGCCCCTCTTTTCAAAGGGCAGTCCTCTTTCTCTATCCCAAAATCAGTAATCCATCCCCATGAGATCCCCGAATGCATTCTCATACAGGAAGAAGATCTCGTCATCCTCATAGGGTTCACCCGTGCCGTAAGGATCCTCGCAGTCCCTGGTATAAACGTGGACCTTGTACCCCTGCTCGTTGAACTCCGCATCGTAGCTCACATAACTGACCTCCCGTTCCGTCTCGCCCAGATTGTCCCAGTAGCCGTAGTTGTGGTAGGTCAGGGTCCTCTTTTTGAGCTGGTTATCGTCAGTCCACTCGTTCTCCGTAATCTCCTCGTAGGAAGCGATGCCCTTGTTGTAGGTCGTCTTCACATTCCTCAGCACGTTCCCGCGCTCATCATAGGTGTTCTCCTCCGTCGTGTAGATTACCCGCTCCCTGGACCCGTAGTCGGCAAATGCATACACGGTCGTCTTCACCATGTTCCCATCCGCATCGTAGTCCGCGACGGAGCCGACCTCCTCAGCGCCTTCGAGATAGTAGCTGTCTGCATTTTCATCGTAGGCCTTGTAGTCCCAGGTGATCTCGGACCAGGACCCGTCGTCGCGGTATTCCCAGGTGGCGAATTTGAGGTGCATGCCGTCTCGGTTCAGGTACTCGGCCAGATGGCGGCCCTTCTCGTCCAGCTCGAAGGTGTGGGTGTTCAGGACCTCGCCGGTGTTCTCGTCCACGGTCCGGGCTTCGATCATCACGCCCTCGTTGTTGTAGAAATACTCCTTGCGGCCGCCGATGCCCATGTAGGCCGTCGCCATCCGGCCCTGATCATCGTAGGAGTAAACGTAGTCCCAGTTGATCCGGTTTCCGTCGTCGCCGTACTCGATGGATTCGAGGAGATTTCCCCGGTCGTCGTAAATCTCCTCCTTGCTCCGGATGCCCGTCTTCCGGTAATTGACCTCGTGCGTCAGGATTCCCGCGTCGTTGTAGGTGGATTCCGTCCGCAGCACGTCGTCCGTGTAGGCGCGGACCTGCCGGCCGGCATCGTCGTAATCATACTCCCGGACGGAGCTGACGGTGCCCTGGGGATCCACATAGGTCACCTTGACCCGGAGGTACTCGTCGTCCAGCAGCGAGCTGAGACCCGGCGTGTAGGTCGCCGCGCCGTCCTCCTTGGTGAGGCCGACGGCCTGCAGGGCGGCGTGGTAGCTGTCGCGGATCTCATTTTTCCAGACCCGGTAATCCTCGGTCTCCTGGCCGTAGTTGTAGCAATACAGACTGTAGTTCTCCAGGATGGCGTAGTGCTTTCCGCCTACCAGGTAGGCGTCATTCTCATAGTCGTAGCCGTCCTCGCCGCTCTCCCAGTCGAAGGCGGCGACCTCTTCGAAGGCCCCTCCGCGCACGGCGCCGATATACCGGCCGTTCATGGTGTCTTCCTTGTCATAGTGGACGTAAATGAAGCCATCCTCCCCTTCGAGGAGCTCGAGCGCCTTGTTGTCAGCGCCCATCTTATAGGGTGTGCCGGTGTAGAGGCATTTTGCGCCGCCTGCCGCACCCTGCCAGATCTCCATGACGTAGGTGACCCAGCCCTCGGGTGTCTGGTCCTCCCGGATGATGACCAGCTCCTCCTGCCCGTCCCCGTCCAGGTCCCGGGCGCGGACCAGGCCCAGGCCCATGGCCCGGCTGATATTGTCCATGGTAAAGCTGGGCTTGCCGTAGGCGGCCTGCTCATCCCGGATGACGGTGGCCAGCGACTGCTGCCAGGCGGGCTGCCAGCTCAGAAGGTCGGGCCGTTTCGGCTCCTCCGTGGGCGTCGGCTCCTCCGTGGGTACAGGCTCCGCATCTTCCGTCACTTCGGCTGCTGCGCCCTGCTCTGTCGCGGCGCCCTCCTGTCCGGCTGCCGGGGCGCTTTCTCCTTTCGCGCCTCCGCAGGCGCTCAAGAGCACAATCGCTGCCATGAATAATGCCAGTCTCTTCTTCATCCTGTTTTCTCCTTCCGGTGGGGGGAGGCGGGACTGAGAAAGAGGGACGGTTCTTTTTTCTCAAAATCAGAGCATTTTGAGAAAAAAGAACCGTCCCTCTTTCTCAGTCCC
>CACXEL010000177.1 GCA_902766655.1 uncultured Lachnospiraceae bacterium
GCTATATTTGAGGGAGAAGTAATCAGGATGAAGCATATCCCGTGACTCCAATGCCTGAATTCATTTTAAAACGGAGGTATTGAAAATGAAGACCGCTGTCAGATACTACACAAAGACCGGCAACACAAAGCGCCTTGCCGAAGCCATCGCGAAGGCTGTCGGAGCAGAAGCGCTCCCCATCAGCACTCCCATCACGGAGCCCGTGGACATCCTCTTCCTGGGCAACTCCTACTACGCCTTCAGCATCGACCCCGAGGTCCGAAATTTTGTCCGGGGCCTGGACAAGACCAAGGTCGGAAAAATCGTCAACTTCGGCTCTGCCGCCATGCTGAACTCCACCTATAAAAAGGTGAAGGCTGAGGCCGACAAGGCCGGCATTCCCATGGACGCGCGGGAATTCCACTGCAGGGGCGAATTCAAGGGCATCCACAAGGGCAAGCCGGACGAAGCGGACTGCAGGGCCGCTGCGGACTTCGCCAAAAAGATCATCGGGTGAGTCCGGCCATCCGATAAAATATCCTGCCGCATTCCAGCCAGCGATGATCCTCCCTCCGGGCGGATCGTCGCTCTTTTTTTATTTAATAACTATTCCCAGGGCAGCCAAGGCGCGAAGCGCCTCCGACCACCTACAGCGAGGGATGCTTTCATCCCGAACCCGAGGGGTGCTGAACAGTTACGTTATTTTTTAATGTTGCAACAAATTTTCAGTTTACAAATCCCTTCACCTGTGCTATATTGTCAAAAAATTTATAAAAATTTTATAACTGTTCTGCACCCCACGGCATCGGATGCATGGGTGGACAGGGTCACTCAGCGGCTTTGCCACCCGGAAACAAGGAAAATAAGACCTGTCTGCCAGGCGGGCTGTTTTCATTTCCCTGGCGCTGAACAGTTACTAAGAATGAAGAATTATCTGGGAGCAAAACGGAATTGAAAGCAGAAGCCTATCTTGAAAGTCTGCTCGGAATTCTCTCCGGGTCGTTCGATCTTTACCGCCCCTACACGGTAGGAGGCAAAGAGTACCCGGCCTACGGGTACTATTTTTCTTTGAGCGAAAAGTTCCTGGTGACGGAGAAGGTGAATCTCTGGAGCGCCAGAATGTATGAACACATCCTCTTCATCGAGGCCGGCGAGTGCACCATGGACACCGTGCGCGAAGCCAAAAGCCTCATCGAAGGTCATATGGAGGAGACCTTGGTCCGCAGGGGAGAGAAATACCCCGAAAAGGACCACATGGTCTCCTATATCACCGTCTGCATCGTATCGGAAAGCACGCCCGACGAAGACGTACGCAAGGCCATAGAGGCCTACCGGTACGGGAAGAACTACCTCTTTACCATAAGAGGCAGGGCCGAAGGGCGCCTCATCTGCGCTGACCTGGGCAAAGAAAAAATCATCAGCAACCGCTCAGGCAGACAGGTGTTGAAGATATACGACAGGGCTTTCCGCGCCAGATAAGCCTTGTCAGAGGAGGGTAACTCTATGAACATTCTTCTGATTCTGCTGGTCAGCCTGGTGCTTCTCGCATGCGGCTATCTCTTCTACGGCAGATGGCTCGCCAAGGAGTGGGGCGTGGATCCGTCCCGTCCGACGCCTTCCCACGAGCTCACCGACGGTATGGACTATGTCCCGGCCAAGGCGCCGGTCCTCATGGGCCACCATTTCTCATCCATAGCCGGTGCCGGCCCCATCAACGGCCCCATTCAGGCCGCCATCTTCGGCTGGGTCCCGGTGCTCCTCTGGGTCGTCGTCGGCGGCATTTTCTTCGGCGGCGTCCATGACTTCGGCGCCCTGTTCGCCTCCATCCGCAACAAGGGCCAGTCCATCGGCGAGGTCATCCGCGACACCATGGGCCAGAAGGCCAAGCGCCTCTTCCTGACCTTCGCCTGGCTTACCCTGCTCCTGGTCGTGGCCGCCTTCGCATCCATCGTCGCCTCCACCTTCGGCTCCACCAACGCAGCCGGCGCTGCCCTGGAAGGCGCCAATTTAAATGCGAACCTTTCCACAGCCACCATCTCCGTGCTCTTCATCCTGCTGGCCATCCTCTTCGGCGTCCTGGTCTACCAGAAGAATGTTCCCGTCGGCATCGCCTCCGTCATCGGCTGCCTGGGCATCATCCTCATCGTCGTCATCGGCCTCAACTGGCACCCGATCGTGCTCAGCTATAAGGTCTGGATGTATGTGCTCGGTATCTATATCCTGGTCGCTTCCGTCACGCCGGTCTGGATCCTGCTCCAGCCCCGCGACTACCTGAGCTCCTTCCTGCTCTACTTCATGATCATTGTGGCTGTCATTTCCGTCCTCGGCGCCGCCTTCACAGGCACCGGCACGACGGCCATGCCTGCATTTACCGGCTTCACGGCGACCGGAAACGGCCTCTTCACCAGCGGCACCGTCTTCCCGGCCCTCTTCGTCACCATCGCCTGCGGCGCCATCTCCGGCTTCCACTCCCTGGTCTCCTCCGGCACCACCGCCAAGCAGATCGACAATGAAAATGACGCCATGCCCATCGGCTACGGCGCCATGCTGATCGAGTGCATCGTCGCCGTCCTGTCCCTCTGCGCCGTCGCCTACATCTGGAACGAAGTCAACGTCCCCGCCGAGGAGCTCAAGCTCGGCAGCCCGACCATCGTCTTCGCCACCGGCCTCTCCCGCATGCTGGGCTCCTTCACCAGTGAGAAGGTCCAGACCGTCATCTACCAGATGCTGGTCCTCGCTGTCTCTGTCTTCTGTCTGACCTCCCTGGACACCGCCACCCGCCTGGCCCGCTATATGTTCCAGGAGTTCTGGCTCAATGAAGGGGAGACGCCCAAGGACGCCACCGGCATCCGCGGCACCCTGGCCAACCCCTACGTCTCCACCGCCATCACCGTGGTGCTGGGCGTGGCCCTGGGCCTGACCGGCTACTCCAAGATCTGGCCCCTCTTCGGTGCCGCCAACCAGCTCCTGGCCGCCCTCGGCCTCCTGGCCGTCTGCGCCTGGCTCGGCTCCATCGGCCGCAACAACAAGATGTTCTACGTGCCCATGGTCTTCATGCTCATCGTCACGATCACATCCCTGATCCAGACCATCATCGCCAAGTTCAAGGCCGGCGGGACCTGGGGCTACATCCAGGGAGCCCTGGCCATCGTCCTGGTCGTCCTCGCGGTCGACCTGGCCATCACAGCCTTCAGGACCCTGAGCAAACAGAAGGCCTGAGCTGGGGAAATGAGAAACAGGGACGTGGCCCGCACCGCCATCCGCCGCGGCTCCCGCGACGTGACCGTCTATGTGCGCGGGGACAAAGTCGCCGCTTCGGAGCATGAATTCAACTACGCCCAGCTGGACGGTGTTCATTTTGAATACCGCAAAGCCCCCGTGCGAATCGTCGACGAGGGCGTTGTCTTCTGCGATATGGTGGAGGACCCCGAGACCGGCAAGCTCGTGGAGGATCATACAAAGGAAGCCCTGGTGGAGGCGACCAGCGTCATGATCTCCATCTCCCAGGTCCCCAAGAGCGTTCTTGTCAATGCGGACCACGACCTGCACCTGAACGACCGCGGCAATCTTCAGACCGACGACCAGGGCGAGACCACCATGGAAGGCGTCTTCGCCTCCGGCGACGTAGTGACCGGCGCCAAGACTGTCGTAGCCGCCGTCGCGGTCTCCAAGCAGATCGCCGACAATATGGACGCCTATATGCAGGCCAAAAACAAACAAGGCTGAGAGATTGGCAGAAAAGTGGCTGTGAAGAAACGTTACGTCGTCTCTTCACAGCCACTTTTCTTTTTTGGGAGTTATTTCACACCCCCGGTCCTCTCTTATTCCGCAGCCGGCACAAGGCTGAAGCTCTTCATCCCAAGCGCATTCTTGAATACCAGCCCGGATGCGGCGCTCTCCTCGTCGTACTCAGCCGTCGGATCATCCTCCCAGTCAATGGTGATCTTGTTCCC
>CACXEL010000178.1 GCA_902766655.1 uncultured Lachnospiraceae bacterium
GTCCGTCGAGGAGTTCCGCCAGGTCGTGGACATCGACCTGAACGCCCCCTTCATCGTCTCCAAGGCCGTCATTCCGGGCATGATCGCCAAGGGTCACGGCAAGATCATCAACATCTGCTCCATGATGAGCGAGCTCGGCCGTGAGACCGTCTCCGCTTACGCGGCGGCGAAGGGCGGCCTTAAGATGCTCACGAAGAACATCTGCTCTGAGTACGGCGAGTACAACATCCAGTGCAACGGTATCGGCCCCGGCTACATCGCCACGCCGCAGACGGCTCCTCTCAGGGAGCGCCAGGCCGATGGCAGCCGCCATCCTTTCGACCAGTTCATCGTCGCCAAGACGCCTGCCGGCCGTTGGGGCACACCCGAAGACCTCATGGGCCCGGTCGTGTTCCTGGCCTCCGATGCCTCCAACTTCGTGAACGGCCACATTCTCTACGTCGATGGCGGCATCCTCGCCTACATCGGCAAACAACCGTAATGCCAAACAGACAGGTCTTCGCTCCTCTCAATCCTCCGGATCCTTCGATTTTTTTCTGAAGGGGCTGCTGTTTCCCGGCAGAAAAAGACTGTATTCTGATACGGAGCTGCGGCGGGAAAAGGAGGAAGGGAACCGTATCGCTGTGCGTTTTCTTGCAGCATATCGTTTTTATATTTTATGGAGTGATGAATGATGAGAGATATTACCATCGCCTACATCGGCGGCGGCTCCAAGGCCTGGGCCCGCAAATTCATGCAGGACCTGGCTCTGGACGGGGACTTGTGCGGGGAGGTCCGGCTCTATGATATAGACCTCCCGGCCGCGGAGCGGAACCGGGTCATCGGAAATAAGATCCAGGCCAGCTCGAAAGCCAGGTCACGTTTTACCTACATGGTATCCGGCCGGCTGGAGGAAGCCCTCAGGGGGGCAGACTTTGTTCTTATTTCCATCCTCCCCGATACCTTTGCGGAGATGCGGTCCGACGTGCATGCGCCGGAAGCCTATGGCGTCTGGCAGTCGGTCGGGGATACGGTCGGGCCGGGCGGTGTGCTGAGGGCCCTCCGGACCGTGCCAACCTATGAGAAGTTCGCGGAGGCCATCCGGGAATGCTGCCCGGACGCCTGGGTCATCAACCTGACCAACCCCATGAGCATCTGTGTGAAGACCCTTTACCGCATTTTTCCGGAAATCAAGGTCTTCGGGTGCTGCCATGAGGTCTTTCACACCCAGGATTTCCTTTGCTGCGTGCTGAAGGAGATGACAGGTCTGGAGGCGGAGAGAAGGGATATCTATACGGACGCCTCCGGCATCAACCATTTTACCTGGATCACGGAGGCCAGGTACCGGGGCACCGATCTCATGGAGCTCATGCCGGCCTTCATGGACAGGTATTTTGAGAGCGGCTACTACGAGCACGGGCCGGCGGACCAGTGGGAGAGGGATACCTTCGCCTACGGGAACCGGGTGAAGATGGACCTCCTGAGAAGGTACGGAGCCCTGGCCGCGGCAGGGGACAGGCACCTGGCAGAGTTCGTGGACAGGAGCTGGTATCTGAAGGATCCGGGGACCGTCAGGAAATGGCATTTCGGACTCACCCCGGAGGAGGCGAAGGCGATCTTTGATACCATGTGCGGGAACGTGCGGGCCTTTATTCCGGAGCTGTACTGACGGGTTGAATTCTTTGAGAGGCAAGACGGGCCTTTTTTCTCAAAAATCGGTGGATTTTGAGAAAAAAGGCCCGTCCCTGCCTCTTAAAGGTGCTATAATAAATCCGTCTGTCAATCTTTCAGCGTACATGTCCTTATTTTCCACTATCCGGGAGAGATCATGAATTTAAATAAAATCAAAAAACTCGGCACCTACGAGATCCAGATCACGGAAGCCCTGCCCGACGTCCATGCGGAGGGCATTCTTCTGCGCCACAAAAAGACCGGCGCCCGCGTCGTCCTCATGCCCTGCAGGGACGACAATAAGGTCTTTAACATCGCTTTCAGAACACCGCCCACAGATTCCACCGGCGTTGCTCATATCGTGGAGCACACCGTTTTGTGCGGGTCCGAGAAATACCCGCTGAAGGATCCCTTCGTCGAGCTGGTCAAGGGTTCCCTCAACACCTTCCTGAACGCCATCACTTATCCGGACAAGACCATGTATCCGGTGGCTTCCACCAACGATACAGACTTCAGGAACCTCATGAGCGTCTACCTGGATGCGGTATTTCACCCCAACATCTATAAGGAGGAGAAGATCTTCCGCCAGGAGGGGTGGCACTACGAGCTGGAGAGCCCCGAGGACGAGCTCCGGTATAACGGCGTCGTCTACAACGAGATGAAGGGTGCCTTCTCCTCTGTCGACGAATATCTCGAGCACGTCATCTTCAACGCGCTCTTCCCGGATACGGCCTACGGCGTCGAGTCCGGCGGCGACCCGGCGTTCATCCCCACCCTGACCTACGAGGCTTACCTGGACTTCCACAGACGCTACTACCATCCGTCGAACAGTTATATTTTCCTCTACGGCGACCTTGACATGGCGGACACCCTGGCCTTCATCGACCGGGAATACCTGAGCCACTATGACTATGCCCCGGTGGATTCCACCATCGGCCTGCAGAAGCCCTTCAAGCGCTTCAGGCGGCTGGTCGACGTCTACCCGGTCTCCGAGGAGGAGCCCGTCCGCAACAACAGCTACCTCACCTGGCATGTGGTCACGGGGAATCCCTTCGACATCCGGGAAATGATCGCCTTTGAGGTCCTGGAGTACGCCCTCTTCTCCATGCCCGGAGCGCCCATCAAGCAGGCCCTCCTGAACGCGGGGATCGGCAAGGACGTGGAGGCCAGCTACAGCGACGGCATCCTGCAGCCGTATTTTTCCGTTACCGTCAAGAACGCCTCGGCTTCCCGCGAGAAGGATTTCGTGCGCATCATCCGCGAATGCCTGGCGGAGCAGGCGGAGAAGGGGATCAGCCGGAACGCCCTGATGGCAGGCATCAATTCCCTGGACTTCCATTTCCGGGAGGCTGATTTCGGGACCTATCCCAAGGGACTCATGTACTCCCTGGACCTCTTCGACACATGGCTCTACGACGACAATCAGCCCTTCAATGCCCTGAAGCAGCTGGACGCCTACGAGTATCTCCGCAAGGCGGTGGACGAGGGGTATTTTGAGGGACTTATCAGGGAGAAACTGCTAGACAACCAGTTCGGCGCGGTCGTCATTTTAAAGCCCAAAAAGGGTCTGGCATCCGCGCGCGAGGAGGAGACTGCCGGGAAACTGGCCGCCTACAAGGCTTCCCTGAGCCCGGAGGAGATTGAGGCCCTGGTGGCGGGGACCAAAGCCCTCCGCGCCTACCAGGAGGAGGAGGACGGTCCGGACAAGCTGGCCTGCCTGCCCATGCTCAAGAGAAGCGACCTTAAGAGGGAGTGCCGTAAGAACTCCAACATTGCCCGAAAGCTCAAGGATCCCGAGGGGGAGAGCCTTCGCGTCCACCCGACGATCGTCTACCACAATGCGGAGACCACCGGCATCGGTTACCTGGAGCTGCTCTGGGACGTGAGCCGGATCCCGGAGGAGCTGATCCCGGACCTGGGTCTTCTGCGGTCCTTCCTGGGGCTTGTGGACACGGGCAGCCACTCCTACACCGAGCTCAGCAATATCATCAATATAGAGACGGGAGGCATCAGCCCCAGCATTACCAACATCCAGAAGGCTGAGGACAGGAGCCAGTACACTTTCTACTTCAGCATACGGGCCAAGGCCCTTTACGGCCGCTTCGACAAGGTCATGGAGCTGACCCGGGAAATGATAACCGACTCCCGCTTTGACGATGAAAAACGGCTCCGCGAGATCCTCTCCAGGGCCAAGAGCCAGATCCGCATGAGCATGCAGCGGAGCGGAAGCTCGACGGCGGCCACCAGGGCTATAGCATACTTCTCCTCCCAGGACGCCATGGCAGAAAAGCTCGGCGGCTTCTCCTTCTACAGGACCGTCAAGGAGTACGAGGAGCATTTCGACAGGCACAAAGCCCGGCTCCGCGCCAACATGGAACGCCTGATGAAGGCGGTCTTTGATCCTGCCTTCCTCACGGTCAGCTTCACCTGCGAGAAGGAGGGCAGACCTTATCTCGAGAAGAGCCTTCCGGATATCATCCGTGACATGCCCGTCAGCGAATTCGCCGGCTTCCCGGCAGTGCGGGTCGCGCCCCTGGGCAGGCTCAACGAAGGCTTCAAGACGGCCGGCCAGGTCCAATTCGTGGCCCAGTGCGGCTCCTGCGGGGACATGTTCGAGGAATATCCCGGCGCCTTCGTCATCCTGCGGCAGATCATGGGGCTGGATTACCTGTGGCAGAACATCCGCGTGAAGGGCGGCGCATACGGGTGCTCGGGCAGCTTCCGGAGCGACGGGTGCATCATTTTCACATCCTACCGCGACCCCCATCTGAAGAACACCCTGGAGGTCTACGCAGGGATCCCGGAGTATCTGAGGAGCTTTACGGCTGACGAGCAGACCATGACCAAGTACATCATCGGCACATTGAGCATGATCGATACGCCGCTCACACCCTCCCTGTCAGGCTCTGTCGCCATGCAGTTCTACCTGGCAGGCCAGTCACTCTCGGAGGTCCAGAGGACCCGCGATCAGATCCTGGACGCGACAGACGAGGACATCCGGGCCCTGGCGCCCTATGTGGAGGCGGCCCTGAAGCAGAATTATATCTGCGTCGTGGGCAGCGAGGGCGCGATCGAGCGGGATAAGGATGTGTTCGGGAACCTGGAGAATCTGCTGTAATTCTTTGGAAATAAAGACGCTTCGGGAAGCAGCAAGGGTCCTTTTTTGAGAATCAGGGACGGTCCTTTTTTCTCAAAAATCATCATTTTGAGAAAAAAGGACCGTCCCTGATTCTCAAAAAAGGTCTCTGCCTGTATCTCGGAACGAACGGAGAAGAAATACTATGTATAAATCCGGCTACGCCACCATCATCGGGCGACCCAATGTGGGCAAGTCCACCCTGATGAACCATATGATCGGGCAGAAGATCGCCATCACGAGCAAGCGGCCGCAGACCACCCGGAACCGGATCGAGACGGTCCTGACCACAAAAGAGGGACAGATCGTCTTTCTGGACACGCCCGGCATGATCCGGAGGACCGAAAACAAGCTGGGAGACTACCTCATGGACGTCTCCACATCCACCATCGCCGACGCGGACGTGATACTCTGGCTGATCGATCCGTCTACCTACATCGGAGAAGGCGATAAACAGATCGCCGAGCTCCTGAAAAAGTCCGGGAAGCCGGTCATCCTGGTCATCAACAAGACGGATACCATCGACAAGGCCCATATCCGGACCGTCATCCTCGCCTGGGAAAAGGTGCTTTCGTTCGCGGACGTCGTGGCTGTGTCCGCCCTCCGGAATACCAACGTCGACGCTGTGGTGGAGAGCATTCTCCGCCTTCTTCCGGAAGGCCCCCAGTACTACGACGAGGAGACGGTGACTGACCAGAATATGCGCCAGATCGCCTCGGAGATCATCCGCGAGAAGGCCCTGCGCGCCCTGAACGAGGAGGTTCCCCACGGCATCGCCGTAGTGATCGACACCTACAAGGAGGAGCCGGGGCTCACCCGGATCGAGGCCACCATCATCACCGAGAAGGATTCCCACAAGGGCATCATCATCGGCAAAGGCGGATCCATGCTCAAGCGCATCGGGACCGCGGCCCGCATCGACCTGGAGGAGATGACGGACACCAAGGTCTTCCTCAAGCTATTTGTCAAGGTCAGAAAGAACTGGCGTGACAACGAGGGAGACCTCAGGGATTTCGGCTATGAGAGGAAGAAGGAAGGCGGAAAACGCCGCTGAATCCTCTTCGGCGAGGTCAAAGGAAGACTGACCCGTCTGAGAAAAACAATTCTGCCTGTGAAAGAAAGAAGGAGGGCGGAAACCGCCGCTTTGTTCTATGGATGCGATCGAGCTTACGGGCGTCGTGCTATTGGTGCAGCCCATCGGTGAATATGACAGGAGGGTGGTGATCCTGACCCGGGAGCGCGGAAAGATCACGGCTTTCGCCCGCGGAGCCCGCAGGGTCAACTCATCCCTGCTGGCTGCCACACGCCCTTTTGTCTTTGGCCGTTTCACCCTCTATGAGGGGAGAAATGCCTACACACTGACTGCCGTATCCGTCACCGCCTATTTCAACGAGCTCAGCGCCATGAGCCCCGGCGTCTACTACGGTTTTTATTTCCTGGAGCTGGCCTCCTATTACGGGCAGGAGGGCATGATGGCGGAGGGCATGGTGAACCTTCTCTATGTGACCTTCCGGGCCGTGATCAGGAATTCCGTTCCGCTTCCCCTCCTGAGAAGAATATACGAATGCCGGCTCATGGCCGAGAACGGTGATTTCGCCCTTCCTGACGAGACGGGAGGACTGGACGAGGCGGCCGTCTACGCGCTGGGGTTCGCGGCCGGGTGTCCGATCGCGGCGCTGTACTCATTTTCCCTGTCCAGGGAGGCAGAGGCGGACTTCACTGCCTGCGTAAAAAAACAGCTGGCGCGCTGCGTGGACAGGAAAATGAAGAGCCTGGAGATGCTGACCCTCATGAGCCGGGAATAATGCTCTTTACATGACAGGGGTATTTCGGGTATAATGGCAGTTAGCCCTTGAGACTGTGCCTGAGACATTCGGACATCGGTGCCGGCGGGTCTCCTGCGGGCAACAACGGAGGCATGTCATGAAAAGATTTCTTTTTGCAGCCGCCTGCATATTGCTGCTGACCGGCTGCGGGGAGAAAGAGACGCCTGTGACGGTCAATTCCCTGGAGCTTTTGCCGGAAGGAAGTCTGACCGCCCTTTCGGTGGCGGATTTTGATTCGGAGGACCTGGACATCGGGGAATTCAAGGAGCAGGCAGCCGCCGAGATCGGCGAATATAATGAGAGAGCGGGAGAGGAGCGGATCACCCTCGGAGAATGCACCGAGCGGGAAGGCCATGTCACGGTCAAAATCAGCTATCTCAGCGCTCAGGATTATCAGAACTTCAATTCGGTCATCTGTGGGACAGGTCTTCTGGACGACCTGACTGCGGAGGCAGGCCTGGAGAAGAATACCTACTTCTATGACGATACAGGCACTCTTCGGACCACGCTGGGCGAGATCATCGCCAGGGAAGGGACGGAGAGCTGGAAATATCTGGTCGTGGGAGAACCTCTTCTGGTCACTGTGCCGGGCAAGGTCCTCTTCACGAGTGGCGGCGCCGACTCTGCCGGCAGCGGAAGTGTACAGACTGGGGCATACATAACGGACAGAATCCTGCTGGATGCGCCCTGCTATATCATTTATGAGGAGAGTTGATTATTATGGAAAAGACAATGGACAAGATCGTAGCGCTTTCCAAGTCGAGGGGCTTCATTTTCCCCGGCTCCGAGATCTACGGCGGACTTGCCAACACCTGGGATTACGGCAATCTGGGCGTTGAGCTCAAGAACAACGTCAAGAAGGCCTGGTGGCAGAAGTTCATCCAGGAGAATCCCTA
>CACXEL010000179.1 GCA_902766655.1 uncultured Lachnospiraceae bacterium
ACCGGACAGCGCGAAGTTGGTGTACTTGATCACGGCCAGCATGGAGATCGTTCCCAGGAGTCCGACGAGCATAAAACGCTTGCGGCGCCTGTTCATCTCGCTGCTGATGGTCTTCATTTCCGCGCGTGCGAGTCCGGGAGCGGCCAGCTTTTCCGCCTCGAGGTCGTGAAGGCGCTGGATCCTGACAGTGCAGAAATAGATGAGAAAGGCTGCGACCAGAACAAAGACAATATATTGTGGGCCGGAGAAAAGGTAGAAGAGTATACTGGCGCCCAAAAGAAGGAACTTCTGGTGTCTCCTGAACGCTGTGAAGTAGAGCAGGGCCACAGCCAGAAGAAAAATCGGGAATGAAAAATCAGTATAGCTCATTTGTCGTCGGCCCTCTCCTCCGTGAGCAGGTCATTCAGGTGCTTCCAAAGCGCTCCGTAGCCGGGCGTGGCCGGTGTGACCGGCTTTTCAAGCGTGTTGTAGAGATGCTCCTTGACCTCCCCGTTCCTGGACATGACCATGATCCTGTTGCCCAGGGAGATGGCCTCCTGGATATTGTGGGTAATGAAGACAACGGTCATGCTTTCCTTCTCCTTGATGTGGAGAAGCTCGCTCTGCATCCGGTTGCGGGTCATGGCGTCCAGGGCGGCAAAGGGCTCATCCATGAGGATGATGCTGGAGCCGAGGGCCATGCCGCGGGCTATGGCTACGCGCTGCTTCATGCCACCGGAGAGCTGGTGGGGATAATAGTCCTTGTAGTCAAAAAGGTTGACTTTTTTCAGGTACTTTTCGGCCTTGGCGATCCGGGCTTTTTTGTCCGCCATGCCGCTGGCCTTCAGGGCGTAGGTGATATTGTTCACGACTGTCTTCCAGGGGAAGAGCTGGTTGAAATCCTGGAAGACCATGATCCGGTCGGTCCCCGGCTTTTTGACGATCCGGCCGTTCGACTCTATGGTGCCCTCGTAGTCCTCAAAGCCGGCGATACAGCGGATCAGGGTGGACTTGCCGCAGCCGGAGGGCCCGAGAATGCAGAGAAAGTCCTCCGGGTAGACGTCAAGATCGATCCTGGGAAGGATCACGCGCTGGGAGTTGTCGTACTGCTTGGTCAAGCTGCGGATCCTGAGGATGGGCGTCTTTTTCTCTTCTGTCATCTCGTCATCCCCCATTTGCTGAAAGTGTTCTTCTCAATGACCATAAAGATACCGTACTCCACCACGAGGCCGATCAGAATGATGGCGATGATCGTGGCAAAAATGCCGGCGACGTCCAGGTTGGTACGTCTGTCTGTGATATAGTAGCCGATACCCAGCGCCGTGCCTCCGCCGAAGACCATCTCGGCGCTGATGAGTCCGCGCCAGGCCCTGGCCCAGCCGACCTTGAGGCCGGAGAAAATGTGGGGCAGGGCGGCGGGAATGAAGACACCCAGGATGAGCCGGATCCGGTTGAGACCGATGTTCTGGCCCACCTCCAGGTAGATGTTGGGAACGGAGTTGAAGCCGTTGATGATGCTTCTGGACATGGGCCAGACGACTGAATGGAATACCATGAAGATGATGGCTCCGTCGCCGATCCCCAGCCACAGAATGGCTACAGGAATGAGGGCAATGCCGGGAATCAGGTCGAACATGGAAACAATCATGTTGTAGATGGCCGCAAAGACCTCATTGATGGCGGACAGGGCCGACAGAAGGAGGGCCACTGAGACGCCGAGCAGGAGGCCGATGAGGAGGAGCCTCAGAGAGTGCAGGATCATGGGTCCCAGACCCTTGGACGTGAAGGCCTTGACGAAAGCCTCGGCAATCATGCCAGGGGAGGGGAAGAGGAGCGGGGGCCAGATCTGGAGGCTGTAAAGAATCTGCCACAGGATCAGGAAGGCTATGACGAACAGGATCTGCGCTATTAATCTGATATTTTTCTTCATGGTATTACCGCTTTTTGATTGTGTTTGACAGCTTACGGTCTGGAGATTTTATTCGCCGGCTACGCCTTCATAGACGAGGTCGGAGATGGAAGCGGGTCCGTTCTCGATGAAGCCTTCCTCGACCATGAAATTGCACATATTCATGATGCCCTTGAGCTCGGGAGAGTAGGAAGAACGCTCGTCGCTGATCCATGTGAGGATCTCCTCGGCGGAGGCATCGTAGCCTTCGGCGACCAGGGCAGCAGTCTCCTCGGGATTGGCTTTGATGTAGTCCATGGCCTGGCCCAGCGCCTTGGTGAGGGCTGCGTAGACTTCGGGCTTTGTGTCATGGAGCTTCTGGGAAGCGACGACCACCAGGGCAGTGTTGTCTGCCGGCCAGATGTCGGAGCCGATCTCGATCTCGTGGATGTCGGCGTCCTCGCTGGTCTGCTCCATGAAGTTGTAGGGGGAGATGACCATATGGCAGGTGACTGCGCCGGAGATGATGGCGGTGTAGCCGTCGGCGTTGCCTAGCTTGGTCAGGTTGGCGTCCAGGGCTCTGGCATCGCCGAGCTCAGCCTTGGCAGCCATGGCAAGCAGGATATGCGGCTGGCTGTTGATGTTGGTGATGGCGATCTGGTCTTCCGCGGTGATGTCCGCCAGAGAGTTGATATCCGGCTGGCTGGTCAGGATGGAATAGGGCTGGCAGGAGAGCGCACTGCAGATCCTGTAGGGGCTGCCTGCCATGACACCTGTGACAGCGACGGGAACGCCCATGGAGCCCACGTCCAGGGAGCCGGCGGTCAGGCCCTCGTTGATCTCGGAGCCGTTGCTCATCATGGTCCAGTTGACCGTGAGGTCACCGTCATAGTTGGCTTCGATCAGCTTCTGGTCCATCATGACCAGGAGCGGAGCATAGCCGACGCTGGACTGGTAGGCAATGGTGATTTCCTCGGCGGGGGCGGCAGTCTCGGTGGAGGCTGCGGGAGCGGCTTCCCCGGAGCCTGCGGACGATCCGCAGCCGGCGAAAGCGGCAGCTGCCATGAACAGTGACATCAGAATCGCGAGTTTCTTTTTCATTTTCAGTTTCCCTTTCAGATAGAATCGTTGTGTGCTTGCCTGAATCGGCTTGGTTGATATGCTGCAGTCAGGCCGTGAAGGCGCTGTCAAACACTGTTTTTTTCTGAAGCCCGTCGTAGACATAGACGTAGATGCCGGGCTCGTCCATGGATAATTGTTTCCCGCCGATGTGCTGGGTAATGTCGGCATTTTCGGAGCCAGGTCCGCTTGCGAGCCGGTATTCCAGGCTCTCCGCCGTGACGGCTTCCCCTGGCACGCTGCGGGTGTCTGACACGACGCGGCCGTCCTCTATGATGCCTGTGTAAGCATCTCCCTCCTGGCAGTCCGCCAGATTTGCGAGGCCGATCTCCCGGAGAGCGGTCCGCCGGGCATCGTCAAGGGCACTGACGTCACCTTTGCTGACCGCTATCAGGATCCGGGTGTCAGGCTGGCTGCGGAAGGCTCCGATCACCTCGGAGAGGGAGGCGGACGCAAGGTCCCGGCCAAGCAGGGTCATGGTGCGGTGACGCAGGTACAGGCAGTAATTCTGCAGCGAGGCGGGATACTCGTCGAAGGTGAGACCGGCTTTTTCTGCATCCGCAAGGACGGCCTCGTAATCCCGGCTTTCCCTGGCCTGGCTCTTGTCGGTGGGGAAGGAATCCTGCAGGATGACTTTTCTGTACTTCCCGCTGTAAATGACGACATGGAGGCCCGTTCCTTCGAGCAGGCAGGATGTCCCGCCTATGCTGACGGACGTCTCCGTGGCGGAGCCTGATATTCTGAGCTGGAGACCGTTACGCAGCCGGCGGGAGAAGGACTGGGCATTGCCTCCGGAGGTTTTCTCCCGGACGACGCCGTCTTCTATTACGGCGCAATAGGAGTCGCCCTTCTTCAGAACGGCAAGCTCTTTGAGTCCCAGGGATGAGAGAACGCTGCGCTGGTCCTCGGTCAAAGCCTGGACGCCTCCGCTGTTGACCGAAAGAATAGTCGTGTAGGCATTCTCGGACAGCGCGGTGGTCAGGAAATCACAGGGGTCGGCTGTCATACAGAGTTCCTTGACGGTGGTGACGTACGACTGATATTCTGCCCACTGGTCCTTCATGAACGCGTATCTGGGATCCTCCCGGACATCCGTCAGGTCGTAATGCTCGGTCAGGTAGCGGCCGAGAAGGGGTGTTTCCTTGCTGGAGCCCCAGGGATTCATGTGCTGGCGGTCTATTGAGTCGAGGTAGGGAACGATGCCCGTCTCTTCAAAGTAGGGGGAGAAGCAGAAGTCGATCAGGTCGGCCCCCGTCTCCTCTGCCAGCTTGGCGGCCGTATCGTGGTCGGCGGAAGACCACTTTTCCGCTCCGCGGATGTTGACGGCCTTCCCCAGGACCAGGCGGATGCCGTGCTCCCTGCAGAAATCCGCGATCTTGTAGTAATAGTTGAGAGAACTCTTGTCCACTTCCCGGCCTTCCGCCTCCGGGTCGTACTCGCCGGTCAGAATGGGGATTTCATCATAGGGAGTGGTGTCCGCCAGCCACTGGAAGGTGGTATTGCCCCCTCTCAGATAGGTGTCCGCGACCAGGCGGCCCTCAGCCATGTTCGTGACGGTGAGCTCATTCCATCTGGAGTGATAATTGTAAAATACGGACATTTTCCGAATGGCCCCCAGAGTGCTCCCGGCGAAGGCGCGGTAAGCCCGATACTTGTTCGCGGAAAAATCCATATAGGCCAGGCCCCTGTTGTAGTGGGAATCGTTGACCAGGTCGTTGTCCAGAAGCATGCTGGGCTCCAGGACCAGGACCCGCAGGCTCTCCGAATGATGCTTGTAGGCTTCAAGAAGCCAGTAGTAGGAGACCAGGAGTGGCTGGCGCGCCGTGCCGTAATTGTAGGCACAGATTCCGTACTGGTCGTAAAGCTCCATGGCAGAAAAGCCGTTGGCACTGATGCTGGACCCCAGGATCAGGACCTCCACCGTGTTGTCCGGCTCCTCGTAGAAGCCTCGGGCTGCCCCGTAATTGTTCCAGTCCGCCCAGATGGGGAGAAGGGCAGATCTGAGATGCAGCAGCAGACATGCAGTGAGCAGCAGGAAGAGGATGGATTTTATAATATTTTTTTTCATAATGGCTTGCTTCCGAAGGGGGGGGGCGAAACGGCAGGGAGATAATTTGTTCCGATTATATATACTCAATTCATTAATATTAAAAAAATGCTAAATGCTTGTCAATGGTTTTACCATGTAATCAGCTGTTTTTGCAACTTCTGACGTGACGGAAATGGCTTTATCCGCTCACGCCGATTCAGGGGAAGGGGTGCATGAAAACTTATCAAAAGGACCGGAGACAGCTGTATGGCAGCATCTTCGGTCCTTTCTCTTCAGGTCAGATCAGGTCTGTGAGTCCGGCTGAGCCGGAAATGGTCAGAAGGTGATGAAATCAACGTGGACGTATCCCTCCAGCTTGGACTTATTGTGGCGGACCCTGACAAGCTTGCCCTCAGGCTTTTCCAGCACGGTCATGGACGCGCCGTCAGGGAGACGGACGATGACGGGCGCGGAGGTGGAAGCCTCCTTCCGCAGAGAGAGGAACTCCTTAACGTCGGCATAGACCGTGGCGCCGGGCACCAGCTTGGTGGCGGTGTCGTAGCCCGGCGTGCCGTAGTCGGCCGGGGCAATGTAAGCCGGGTTGACGTAGCCGTAGTCGCCTGTGTTCAGGACCTCCACGTAGGCCATTCCGCTGTCGTAATAGAGGAGCATCATCAGAGTGCCGGGCAGGAGCTTTTCCACGACGTCGGCGGAGGTGGAGGGCCAGGCGCGGAGGGAGAGGAACTCATTCACCTTGGCGTAATAGATGCCGCCGTCCACCGGTATATCCTCCTGATACTCGCCGACCGAGTAGGAATAGTCGGTCAGGTCTATGTAGAGGGCCTGGGACTTGCCGCTCGGCGTTCCTTCGTAGACGACCTTTACAGTGTCCTCCTCCTCATAGTAGGTCAGCTCGTAGGGCCAGTAATAGTCGTCGTTCACGCTGGTGATCCTCTTTATGGTGGTCCCTTCGGAGTCACAGATAAAAAGGTCGGGGCCGAAGTAGCCGCAGATGTAGAGGCAGCCGTCTCCGTCAAAGCCGGCGGACCATTTGCCCGGATAACCGCCAAAGTCCTTGTTCCGCCAGAGGACGGAGCCGTTCGAAAGGTCCAGGCAGACGATGTCGCCGTCCTCGCTGTAGTAATACGTGTAGTCGTTCTTGCCGATGGCCGAGACGTAGTCCACCTCGGCTGTGTTGAATTTGGGCGTGGTCCTGGTCCAGATCACCTGTCCCTTGTAGACGGCGACGATGAAGGCGAACTCCTTTTCGCCATCGTGAATTACCTCCAGGCTTACCTTCACGTCCCAGGGATCGTAGGAGCCGGGCAGCGTGGAATAGACGGTGGTCTTGCCCTTGTTCTTTGTCTTTTTGTCTGCGGAGGCAGGCTGAGCCGTCATGGTCAGCACAAGCAGAACAGTGAGTGCCATGATGAGTAGTCTTTTCATTTTCATGGGTTACCTCCTTGTACGGGTCATGGCAGTGCCGCCGGGAATGGGGCGGCGGCCTATGTTTGCGCTTACACCTATTATACGGTATTTTTCAGTAAAGTAACAGGGATTGCCGGTATGTTTTCAGAAAATTAAGACCGGAAAGGGAATCGATGAGCCAGGGACGGATGGCTCGGCGACATTTTCTCCGGCTTTGGGCGGATTGCCTGGCCGGGTGATGGGGCGGTGCGGTCCTCTGCCCGCCTTCGGCGCTCAGCCCCTTTTGCCGCCCACGGAGAAAATCTCCGTATAGACCACCTGGCCGTTCTTCTGATCGGACCGCATGAGGGAGATTTTTTCCACCATCATCTCCTGTCTGGGGAGCCGGATACCCTGGGGCTTCACGTTGGAGGCTCTGCGGACCAGTGTGATATGGGGCTCGAATTTCTTCCTGTCGTAACGGATCCCGGCCCGGTCGAGCTCAGCCCGGAGGTTCTTGTCGTACTCCTTGAGCTTCTGCCCGCCCTTGGCGCCGACCCAGAGGATGTCCCCGAAATTGCCCAGGTCCGTGAGCGTCAGGTGGAAGGGGGTGAAGGGGACAGCCTTCATGGCCGCCTTGACCGGGTCAGCCGACGGGACTTCGCCGATGAAGACAAGGGTCATATGGAGGTTCCGGCCGGGAGAGTAGCTGCCGGTCACCCCTTTGGTCTTCAGTTCGTGCATGGTGGCGAGCAGGGTCTTTTTGACTTCTTCCGGGAAATTGATGGCGACGAAGAGACGCATCGGGTACTCCTTTCAGTATTAAGAAAATCATAAAATGGAAGCGGCACGCGATTGGTTGTGCAGAAGGCAAATTATCAGTTATAATAGTTATATCCCGCATTCTGGAGGAAAACAACATGCAATGTCCCGTATGCGGAGCCCGGAGTATTGTCATATAGTAATATTGAAGGAAAGACTATGAGCTTATACGCGATCGGCGACCTCCACCTGCATTTTCAATCGGAGCTCAAGGCACCCTCGCAGCTTCGCGACAAGGTCTGGCAGGACCATGAGAGAAAGCTCGCGGCCAACTGCGCAGGCCTCATCGGGGAGGAGGATACCCTGGTCCTGGTCGGTGACCACAGCTGGGGAAAGAACCTGGAAGAGTGCCGGGAGGACCTGGAATACATCTGTGCCCTGCCCGGCCGCAAGATCCTGCTCCGGGGAAATCACGACATGTTCTGGGACGCCAAAAAGACGGAGCGGCTGAACGGGCTGTACGAGGGAAGGCTGTCATTTCTCCAGAACAATTATTATGCTTACGGGGACTACGCACTGGTGGGGACCAAGGGCTATTGCTTCGAAGGCCCCTTCTACCTGGACCGGTACGGAAATATAGCCGGCTGGGACGAGGCGGAGGCTGCGCACGCCGAAAAGCTGGTGGCGCGGGAGATCGAGCGGCTGACGGTCTCCTTCGATATGGCCCGGGCGGACGGATTCAGGAAATACATCATGTTCCTCCACTATCCGCCGACCAATATCCTGCAGAAGAACAGCGCCTTCACGCGCATGGCTGAGCAGTACGGCGCCGAGCAGGTGATTTACGGGCACTGCCACGGCGAATCGCGTTTCCATGACAGCATTCGCGGGAAGAAGAGGGGGATCCGCTACTCCCTGGTGTCAGGCGATTGCCTCAGATGGCATCCGATGAAGGTTATGGATTGAACATACAGGCAAGGGGACTGAGCAGGGCCAATACGTCAAAGGACAGGACACTCTCCTGGATGAAGGCTCTTTGGCGGCATATACAATCGTGTAAAAGCGGACTGTCCGCGGATCGTGTCCGTCTCAGCGATATAAAACAGTAAAAAAGCGACATAAAACAGAAAAAAAGAAGGCCGCTATGAGGGGTGGCGGCCTTCCGGGGATGCCGGTCTGGACCGACATTGAAAGTGAGTGCTGCGGAGCAACACCATCTTAAACATAGCATATTTTTACTGTTAAATCAATACGAAGAAGAGAAAAGTCTGCATGTGCAGTAAGAACCTGAACCGCGGCGGGAATGAGAAAGAATGCTCCGGGAGTCTGTGCGGAGCGGAAGGCACAGCCCGGTGTTCCCCACCTGACGCCGGGAAATAGAGGCCAATTTCTGTTTTTCTTTGTGTCTGTTGAAAAATGTGATATTATGGTGGCTGGCTATCAGAAGAGAAAGGGGCAGATGAGATGATCCGGGAAGCAGAGGCTGTTGCCGTCCTCAGAAAGGGAGAGGGCAGGCTCATTAAGGCCGGCGGGAGCTGGGTGTTCGACAACGAGATCGATCACGTGGAGGGAACCTTTGTGAACGGCGATATCGTGCGGGTGCATGATTTCGACGGCTACCCTATGGGCAAGGGCTTTATCAATGCCCACTCCAAAATCCGGATCAGAATGCTGACCCGCCGGGAGAGCGATCTGGTGGACGAGAGCTTTATCCGCGACCGCCTCAGGGCTGCCTGGGATTACAGAAGGCGGACTGTCGACACTTCGAGCTGCCGCCTCGTGTTCGGGGAGGCGGACTTTCTGCCGGGCATCACCGTGGACAAGTATGAGGACGTCCTGGTCATCGAATCCCTGGCGCTGGGGATCGACCGGATGAAGGGTCTCATCGTGGATACCCTGAAGGAAATCCTGGGGGAGGATGGCATCGCCATCCGCGGAGTATACGAGCGGAGCGACGCAAAGGAGAGGCTCAAGGAGGGGATGGAGCGCGTCACCGGTTTCATAGGTGAGCCTTTTGACACCCAGGTGCCCATCACGGAGAACGGTGTTCATTACCTGGTGGACGTGGCCGGGGGCCAGAAGACCGGTTTCTTCCTGG
>CACXEL010000180.1 GCA_902766655.1 uncultured Lachnospiraceae bacterium
GCTGGGCGCCGGCAGCCACTACGGCGGAACCGTGGACTACTACGATATTGCTTTCCTCTTCACCAGCATCCTGCTCGTCTTCGCCCTGATCTACCTTGTGACCGTGCCGAAGACCATCCTGCCCGTGGTCCTTTTTGCCGCAGGCTCCGCAGCCATGCTCTTCTTCCCGGCGGCGGGCTACCTGCTGACCTTCAACGCCACCGCCCAGCGCTATGCCTTCCTGATCGCCTTCGTCGGCGTGATCCTCATCGAGGCTTTTCTCCACTCGGTCCTCCGGGAGGAAAAACGGAAGCGGCTCGTGTTTGCCGCCGTTGCGGGATTTATCGTGGTCCTGGGGGCAGCCGCCGCCTTCTTCCTGCTCTTCAGGCACTACCAGATGGCCGCTGCGCCTGTCTATTTCGCGGTGACGGCGGTGAGTGCCCTCATTTTCATGCTGATCTTCCTCCTGCTGGGCAGGGGGACGCGGAAGAAGGCCCTGGCAGCCGTCTGCCTCCTGGCCGTCTGCGCGGAGATGGTGGCCTCCGGCTGGGGAACCTTCTACGACCGCGATTTCCTGACTGTCCAGTCCTACTACAACGACCACTTTAACGACGGGACCCGGTCGGCCGTGGACCATATCAAGGCCGTGGATGACGGGCTTTACCGGATCACCACCTCGGACATTTTCAACTACGCCAACGAGGGCATGGTGGACAATTTCAACGCCACCACCGCCTACTCCAACCAGCTGGCCGCCTCCATGGTCACCCTGGGCGAGACCGCCGGCGTTCAGCAGTTCAGCCCCAACTTTTTCCTGAACAGCTACGACGACTATTATCTCCTGACCCTCCTGGCCGGCAAGTACCTGGTCACCGACGAACCCTCCCCCTTCTCCTTCTCCTATGACGGAGCCGCTTACCGGAAGGTCTACGAAAATGACCGGGCCGCCGTCTTTGAAAATGTCAACCCGCTCCCCTTCGGCTACGTCTACAGCACGCGTCTTGACAACGGGGAGTTCGACTCCCTCTCCACCTTCGACCGTCAGAGAGCCATGACGCAGGGCTATCTGCTGACCGACGGGAATACCGGCGATATCACCACGAAGGTCGCTGCATACGAGCCGCCCGCCACGGTCCTCCCTCTTACGGACCACATTCTGGAGACCAATGACCTTACGGTCGAGATTCTCCCCGACGGCAGGCTCAGCGCGATACCCACCGGCTACGATCCCTACCTTGTCTTTGACATCTCTTCCCTCCACTCCGTTGGGGAGGACGCCCTCCAGTATTTCAGCTTCACCGTCGATCCCGGGACCCTGAGCGGCAGGCAGAATTATGAGACCTTCATCACCTGCTCCGCCAACCCCGCTCAGATGCTGGAGACCCTCTTCTTCGTAGGCGACAATACCACCCGCGCCGCCCTCCTCATGCCGGACGGCGCACTGACCCTTCGACTGGATCTGACCTTCACCGGTGAAGTGGTCTTCGATGAGATCTCCTTCATCCAGATCGACGATCCGGCCCGGGACTTTGCCGTGCTGGCCTCTTCCGGTGTTTCAGGCATCTCCTTTGCGGACAACACCTACAGGGCTTCCGTGACCGGTGCAGCCCCCGGCAGCCTCCTCTGTGTTCCCTTCCTCTACGAGCGCGGCTGGACGGCCGACGTGAACGGGGAGACCGTGGCGCCTGTCAACGTGAACGGCGGCCTCATCGGCATTCCGCTGCCATCCGGCGACAGTGCCGTGACGCTGACCTACAAGCCGCCCTACCTGGTATATGGCATCGCAGCCTCCGCGGAGTTCTTCCTCATCCTTCTCATCGTCTGTTTCATTCCCCGGAGGAAAAAGACCGAAAAGACGGGAGATCAATAAGAAAAAGGACTATCCTTTTGAAAAGCAGAGACTGTCCTTTTCTGTCGAAAATTTTACTATTTGACAGAAAAGGACAGTCTCTGTTTCTCAAAAAGAGCAGTCCCTCTTTTTATGTAGATGCAGTTTTTACCGGAGCGGAGACTCCCTGTAGATGATGTCCTCGCGGGCAGGGCCGTTGGTGACCATGGTGATGGGATAGCCGATCTCCCGCTCGATGAACTCGATGTAGCGGCGGCAGTTCTCCGGCAGGTCCTCATAGCGGCGGATCCCGCGGATGTCACACTTCCAGCCCGGCAGGACCTTGTAGACCGGCTTCGCCTTCTTCAGGCGGGTCGTGGTCGGGAAGTCCGTGGTGATCTGCCCGTCGATGTCGTAGGCGACGCAGACCGGGATTTCGTCCAGATAGCCCAGGGCGTCCAGAACGGTCATGGCCACGTCGGTGGCACCCTGCATGCGGACACCGTATTTGGAAGCGACACAGTCATACCAGCCCATGCGCCGCGGACGGCCTGTGGTGGCGCCGTACTCGCCGCCGTCGCCGCCGCGTCTGCGGAGCTCATCGGCCTCCTCGCCGAAGATTTCGGAGGTGAACTCACCCGCGCCAACTGCGCTGGAGTAAGCCTTGGTGACCACGACGATGCGTTTGATCTCATAGGGCGGAATGCCGGCGCCGATGGCGCCGTAGGCAGCCAGAGTGGAGCTGGAGGTGACCATGGGATAGATGCCGTGGTCCGGATCCTTCATGGTGCCCAGCTGGCCTTCCAGGAGGATGTGCTTGCCGTCCTTCAGGGCCTGGTGGAGGAAAGCAGTGGTATCGCAGGCGAAGGGTGTGATCATCTCCTTGTACTCAGCCAGCTCCGCCATGATGTCGTCCACCTTGAGCTCGGGCTGGTGATAGAGATCCCTGAGGAGGGTGTTCTTGATGGTGCAGATATTCTCGACCTTGTCCCGGAGGGCATCCATGTCCTCAAGCTCGGAGATCTGAATGCCGATCTTGGCGAACTTGTCGGAGTAGAAGGGCGCGATGCCGGACTTGGTGGAGCCGAAGGACTTGCCGGCCAGACGGGCCTCCTCGCAGGAATCCAGGAGTACATGATAGCTCATGACCATCTGGCAGCGGTCGGAGACCAGGATCTTCGGCATGGGCACCCCCTGGTCCGTGATATTCCTGATTTCGTTGAACAGCTTCCTCACGTCGAGGGCCACACCGTTGCCGACGATGCAGGTCTTCTCCTGCCCGTAGAATACGCCGGAGGGCAGAGCGTGAAGGGAAAATTTGCCGTACTGGTTCTTGATGGTGTGTCCTGCGTTGGCGCCGCCCTGGAAACGGATGATGATGTCCGCCTCGGCAGCCAGGGTATCTGTGATCTTGCCTTTTCCTTCGTCGCCCCAGTTCGCACCGACAACTGCTGTAACCATTTTAATTCCTCTCTGTATATCTGTAAGCTGCCGCCCTCGATGCCCTTTCCGGGACAAAGGGCGGCCATATGTTCTGTACTTTTTTCAGGAAGGCCTTATTCAGGCGCTCTCGGCGCAGGTCCCGCCGGCCCTTTATACGTTGATCTCGCTCTTAAAGCCGAGGATGTCTTCATTTTCCCGGAGCATGGGAGAAATGACATCACGCAGGTAGGTCTCCACCTGCCTGGGCGCGCGGCCTACGTACTTTGACGGCTCCATGCTCTCCTCCAGCTCCTCACGGGTCAGGTGGAAGGAGGGATCGGCGGCGATGAGGTCCAGGAGATTGTTGTCCTTGCCCTCTACCTTGACGGTCCGCCCTGCCTCCATGGACAGCTGGCGGATCCGCTCGTGGAGCTCCTGCCGGTCGCCGCCCGCCTTGACCGCATCCATCATGATGTTCTCGGTCGCCATAAAGGGCAGCTCTGCCATGAAGTGCTTACGGATGACCTTGGGATAGACCACCAGACCGTCGACCACGTTGATCACCAGGTCCAGAACACCGTCGCAGGCCAGGAACCCTTCGGGGACAGAAAGACGCTTGTTGGCCGAATCGTCCAGAGTCCGCTCGAACCACTGGACGGAGGCCGTGATGGCCGGGTTCAGGGCGTCGGCGAGGATATATCTGGAGAGAGAGGCGATCCGCTCTGACCGCATGGGGTTCCGCTTGTAAGCCATGGCGGAAGACCCGATCTGGCTCTTCTCGAAAGGCTCCTCGACCTCCTTTAAGTGCTGGAGCAGGCGGATATCGTTGGAGAACTTGGTGGCGCTGGAGGCGATGCCGGCCAGGACGTTGAGGACCCGGGTGTCCACCTTTCTCGAATAGGTCTGACCGGAGACCGGGTAACAGGCCTTAAAGCCCATCTTCTCAGCGATCATGGGATCGACCTTGTCGCACTTGTCCTGGTCGCCGCCGAAGAGCTCCAGGAAGGACGCCTGGGTCCCTGTGGTGCCCTTGCTGCCGAGCAGCTTCAGGGAGCCGGCCACATAGTCAAGGTCCTCCAGGTCCATCATGAATTCGTTCATCCAGAGGGTGGCGCGCTTGCCCACGGTGGTGGGCTGGGCCGGCTGGAAGTGGGTGAAGGCCAGCGTAGGAAGGTCCTTGTACTCTTCCGCAAATTTGGCCAGCTCGGCGATCGCATTGATGAGCTTGCGGCGGATGATACCAAGGGCATCCCTCATGAGGATGATGTCGGTATTGTCACCGACATAGCAGCTGGTGGCGCCGAGGTGGATAATGCCTTTCGCCTTGGGGCACTGAAGACCGTAGGCGTAGACGTGGGACATGACGTCATGCCGCACTTCCTTCTCCCGCCTTCTGGCGTCCTCGTAGTTGATGTCGTCCGCGTGGGCCCTCATCTCGGCGATCTGCTCGTCCGTGATGTCCAGTCCCAGGGCCTGCTCGGTCTCGGCCAGGGCGATCCAGAGCCTTCTCCAGGTCCTGAACTTCCTGTCAGGGGAGAAGACCTCCTGCATCTCACGGCTGGCGTAGCGCTCGGAAAGAGGGCTTACATATCTGTCGTTCATTTTCACTCCATTTCTGCCAGAGGCATGTGGGACCGGCAGCTTTCCGGTCCTTACTTGTCCTTCCGGACATGACAAACCCCGGCAGGGTCTGCCGGGGAACTGTCCCTTGAACAATATACACTATGACTGTCTTCATTTCAAGCGCAGGGAAAGGCCGTGGGCAGAAAACAGGCATATTGACTTATTCTTCCCCCTTTCCGGGTTCCCGGGTGCACATATTTGCCGAAGGCTTTCCGAAAAAGAGATGCACCCCTTCCCCGCCTGTGCTATGATATAGGCAGAGCGGCCCATTCCGGGCCAGCCAACCCAGGATGAAATTCAAGGAGGACCCCATGCAGTACGAAATCAAAGGAACACCTTTCCCCGTAGTCGAATGCCGCCTGAACGCAAATGAAAAGATGATCACCGAGAGCGGCTCCATGGTCTGGATGTCTCCCAACATGAATATGGAGACCACCGGCGCCGGCGGCTTCGGCAGACTCTTCTCGGGCGAGAATATTTTCCAGAACATCTACACGGCCAAGGGAGGCCCCGGCCTCATCGCCTTCGGCTCCAGCTTCCCCGGCAAGATCGCGGTGGTGGACGTAAGCCAGGGCTCCTGGATCTTCCAGAAGTCCGCTTTTCTGGCCAGTGAGGCCGGTGTGAACCTCAGCATCCACTTCAAGAAGAAGCTGGGAGCAGGCCTCTTCGGCGGGGAGGGCTTCATCATGCAGAAGCTCTCCGGCTCCGGCCTTGCCTTCGTGGAGATCGACGGTGAGCTCATTGAGTACAAGCTCGACAGAGGCGACCAGATCGTGGTCGACACCGGCAACGTGGCCGGCTTCAGCGAAGGCGTTCAGATGGACATCGTACCTGTCAAGGGTCTCAAGAACAAGCTTCTGGGAGGCGAAGGTCTCTTCAACACCGTTCTCACCGGCCCCGGTACCGTCTGGCTCCAGACCATGCCCATCAGCAGCGTGGCCGGCGCCCTCATCCCCTACATTCCCACCGGCGGAAGCAACTGATTTGCCCGCTGACCGACAGAGAACCTTTCAAACCAGCGCAAAGCCCCTCTCCAGACCTGCCGGAAAGGGGCTCTTTTTATTGGATAATTATGTGATGGATCCAGCCGCGTCATGCGTCAAGGGAAAGCCGGATGAACTGTCACAAATTCTTTCTGGCACCGCTGCTCCAGGCCGAAGCCCCCTCAGGCGCCGACGGCGCTGTGGTAGGCCGCCATCTCCTCGATGAGGAAGGCCTCCGGGTCCTCCGGCATATCCATGGCGAGCGCAGCCCTTCTGGCCACTTCCACCGCGTCCTCCGCCGCCTTCACGGCCTCCTGGTCCATGGCGGTCTCCGCCATCTCCTCCCGGAACTTTTTCTCCGGACGGCTGATCCTGGACGCGCAGATGAAAGCCTGCCGCCTGGCCGGTGTCGGATCCAGGTCGTAGGCTTCCCTGAAGGAATGCAGCCCCTCCACAAAGAGCAGGAGCTTCATCTGGGCCACGCCCAGATTGTGCCAGATCCCGGCCCGCAGACTGTCCTCCATTGGCCCGGGTGCCTCGAGCAGGCTCCGGTAGCTCCGGATGGCCGAGGCATACTTGCCGCTCCGGACCAGGGAATCGCCCTTCAGCTTGAGCCGCTCGGGCACCGGAAGCTTCTTCATGTCGTCCAGCATCCGGGCATAATCGTTCATCTCGGCGTTGGTCATGTAGCCTGCTTCCAGGAAGATGGGCAAAATAAAATCCGCGACCCGCTTTTTGGCCCGCAGGGCCCTGCCCATATTCATGGCCAGACCGGTCAGCTTCAGCTCCTCCGCGACCCACCGGACAAGGTCCTCGTTCAGGATCGACGGGTCCAGGAGCGGCGCGTAGTTGGCCGCGTAATAGCAGAGCTCCTCCAGCGTGAAGATGCTGGTGCCGATATTTTCAATATAATAGGGGTTTTTCGCCGACCCCGTCCGGCAGAGAATATATCCGCTCATAGCTTACTCCCATCCCTCCTCATTCTGGCCCCTGAGAGGAATCGTCATCCGCCAGATCTTATGGGTGGCCGGGAAGAAGGCTCCCAGTCCCAGGTCCTCCGCCTCCACGTCACAGTGGTCCGCGGACACACAGGAGACCGACAGCGCGATCCTGGTCGCCTTGGGCGGCCGTTTGGGAAGACCGGTAAGCGGAAGCTCAACGGAGGCCTCGTTCATGCCGGCCAGGTCGGTGGTGACAAAGGTGAGTGTGTCACCTTCCGCCAGGAGGAGCTCGCAGCCCGCCGCGCTCTCATACCAGTTGACGCCGGCGGTGATCAGGGGATAGCGGACAGGTTTTCCGCCGTCCGTCACCTCTATGGCTACATTGGTCTCGATCAGGTCCTCGCTCATGTAGAGCCGGCCGCGCATGTTCTGGTTCTCCCTGCGGGCCATGGCTGCATAGCAGGCGCCCTTGACGAAAAGGTTGTCTCCGTAGTAGACCCTGCGCCGGTCCTCCACCAGGAAGGAGACGGTCTGCTGCATTTTGGCCGGTTCAAAGCTGTTTCCGGCCAGGAGGATGCCCGAATACTCGTCGTCACCCAGGCTGGTGACGGCATACTCGCACATTTCCAGGTCCCGGATGGCCTCGTCGCCGGAGAAGGTCAGGCTCCTCGCCGTAGTCAGGCGGACGGTGGAAGGTCTGGCGGCCCGGTCCTCCGTCAGGGCGTTGAAAGTGACTTCATTTTCCGAGATCCGGAAGAGGCCGATCCGTTTCTTCCAGAAATCCTGGCGCTGGGAGAAGGCGTAATAGTAAAAGCTCTCCATCTCGTTCTGGAGCAGGATCTGGTCCCGGGAGAAGCCCAGGGAGAGGAAGGCCTTCCTGAGATTCCTGACCAGGTCGCCCGTCAGGTGGGCGCTGGTCACCATGATGGCCTCCACGCTCCGCACGATGGAGCTCAGGCCCAGGAGCTTCAGGGATTCCCTGAGAAAGACGGCCAGAAGATCGGCCGGCGAATAGGTCTCCCCGTCCACCTCCACGCCCTCGGTGCCGAGGGCGATGTCGTAAAGATTGTCGATGCAGATTCCCTTGTCCAGGGTGCCGAAGTAGCGGGCCTCCAGGCCGAAATGCCAGTCCGACCTGCCTTTGACCTTCCCGAGGGCCGTGGGAAAGAGAAAGAGGTTGGTGCCCACCTTGGTCGGCACGCAGATCGGCTCGCAGGCTGTTCTGTCATAGTAGCAGATCTGGGAGCCTTCCCGGTTCAGTTCGAAGCCGATAAGAACGTTGGTCACTTCATTCATGGGCGGCCTCCTCCAGTTCAAAGAGCGAATCGATCAGGGCGCGGGTGCGGACGTACTGGCCCATACGGTCGCGGAGCTCGTCCGCGCGGCCTTCATTTTTCTCATAGAGCATACGGTTTATGAGCTGATAACGGCTGCGGCCATTCATGTCGATGGCGGGCGCCTGGGCGAATGCGACGTTCTGCCGCTCCTCCTCGTCCCCCTGGCGGATGGTCACGTAGTACTCCAGCACCTCCCCGTAGAAAAGGGTGAACTCGCGCGTGAAAATGCCGTCATAAATCTGGACCATAGGCTCGGAGGCGAACTCCTCCCCCGCGCCGGGACCGGCCATGCGGTAGTGGAGCGTCACGCCTGCATCCTCCCCGGCCCTCACCTCGACGATGACCTTGTCCTCCAGCTGGTACTGCCGGAGAAAGATGGCCGGCAGGTCCTGGAGGAAACGGAAGCGGAGCCCCTTCTCGGCGGCGTCCTCCATGAGGACGTCCACCTGGTTCTCCTCCCGGGCGGTCAGCTCCTTCTGTACGGAATAATACTTGAGCAGGGCCAGGCGGCAGATGAGGGGCATTTCACGTTCCCGGTCCATCATGCGGGCGAGCTCTGAGGCTGTGTAGGGAGAGACGGTCTTGTCCGCCAGGAAGGTGGTCTCGGATTCAAAGGCGATGTAGCGGGCCGCCAGCTCATCCCGGCCGGCCACGCGCACATAATACTGAAGGATCTCACCGCCCTCGGTGGGCACCTGGCGGACAAATAGGGCGCGCTCCAGGATCCGCTCGTCGATGGGGAAGGTCTCCATCTCGAAGCTCCTCGCCCGCCGGCGGACGGCCAGCATCTCCTTCAGCGTGGTGTCGGTGTGCTCGACAAGATAGCTCAGCATGTTCTCATCGTACTTGCCAAGGCGGAAAACATGGAGAGCCAGAGCCTGTAGGTCCGGATTGCCCTCGCCGTCAGCCTTCACCAGGCGGCTGGTCAGCCTCACGAGCAGGTCGGGGGCTATATTTTCAAAGCCGTAGGTGCGGAGCATGTCGAAAGCTTCCCCGTCGAAGCCGCGGCGGATCAGGACCTCAACGAGGGTCGTCCGGTCGGCCATGGCGAACGCGTCCAGGTCCACGCCCTTCAGGAAGCTGTCCAGGGCCTCGCTTTCCGCATTGTCCCTGGCGAAGGCCAGGATCCTGGCACGAAGGCCGCTCCTGAATTCATCAGTGAAGGCAGCGGACCTCTCCATGCGGCTGAAGTATCCCAGGCGGGCTGCGTCGAGCGGCAGGAGGCCGGCGGAGCCGCTGCAGAGCCTGAGCAGAAGACCGGGAGAAGAGGCACCCTTGCCCGCACAGACCGGGGCGAGCCGGACGGTGTCCATCAGAGGCTTCACCGAGCAGGATACCCTGGAGGCGCTTCGCCGGCCAAGGGCATCCGCGAAAAGGATCCGGCAGTCATCGACGTAACAGGGCAGATAGGCTGTCCCGTTGCTCATGGAGACCTTCACTTCACCGTTCAGGGCGTCGTGGCATACGATTGCCTCGCGCGGGGTGGGGTCGTCCGTATAGATCTGACAGGTAAAGAGGATGTCAGCCAGCTCCCGCACCCGTCCCCGGGCGATCAGGGCGTCCGCAAAGGCCTGGTAAATGACGGCATAGTCGGCGTTGATCCTTCCCCGTTCCAGAGAGATGCCGGCGAACTCCTCCATAAGGGACTCGTAGACGCTGTAGGTCGCCGCGTCCGCCTCCCGGTTCCGGATGATGTTGGCGTAGAGGAGAGCCGTCTTGCTCTCGGAAAGCTCCCCGCCCATGGCGAAATACTTGCGGACAGGCAGCGGCAGGATCCGCTGGTAGTTGTCCGGCAGGGTCTCGACGTAGAACTCAAAGAGCCGGGTGATGCGGAGGTCATACTCGATGGCCAGAGAGTACCAGCGGTGGTATTCGGGCCTGCCGGGCTTTCCCTTCACGATGAGCCGGCAGATGGCCAGGACGATATCCGGCCCGGGATAGGCCTCGTAGCAGGCCGTCAGGATCTGATAGGTGCTCTCCCGGAAGGTCTTTTCGTTGTCTGCAAGGAGGGCCGTACGGAGTGCGATATCCTCCGTCAGCATGCCCTGACGCACGGCAAAGGAAAGCACCTGGCGGGTAAACGGTGTCAGCCGTCTGAGCCTGGAGGTATCCTGCTGGATCAGCAGAAGGGCCTCCATATAGAGGTAGGGCGAACGGATCCCCCGCTCGAAGGCATCCTCCAGGTAGAACATTTTCTTGGTCTGGGTCCGGTTCATGTCCGGGTCGATCTGGAGCAGGATCCAGAGGAGCAGGAAGGACTCCTGATTTCTCCCGTACCAGCTCCGGATGGTCTCCACGACGCTGAGCCGTCCGTCCGGCGCAAAGCCCGCTATATGGCAGAGGTAGAGGAAGAAAGCCCTGATCTCCATCGGTTGGCTGCGGAAGCTCCTTGCGGACAGTTCTTCCAGGGCCCGCCTCGTGCCGGCCCTGTCTCCGCTCACCTCCAGCACCCACGCTTCCTTGAGCTCGCACACGAAGGGATCCTCCCCCATGCGCCTGGCTTCCCCGATCAGGGAGAGGGAATCCGCGGCCCACCGGCCGACCTCGATCCTGCCGGCCAGGTAGTCCATGTGCTTTCTGGCCAGCTTGACCCGCTGGACGCGGACCAGGTGGGCCAGGTCCACCTTGACCGCCCCGTTCCGGGAGGCGGCGACAGTATACTCTATGGTCTGGTAGAAGGAACGGAGGATGATCCTTCCGAACCTGCGGCCGCTGCCCAGCTTTTCCTGCTGGACGATATAGGGCAGCTCGAAGACCGAGCCGTTGAAGTCCTCCCCAGTGAGTCTCCGGCGGTCGACCCGCAGGAAATCACCGTCCACAGTGACGTCTATTTCGAGATTTCCCCAGGTACTCCGCCTGAGGAAGATCTTCTGCTGCATGGAGTAGGTGACATTGTAGAAGGACGCGCCGGTCCCTTCCGCGGTCAGCATGACGGGCTCTTTGAGGCCGGCGGCCACCAGGAACTCCTCCATTCTCTGATAGGTGACCGGATGGTCCGTGAGACCCCTGTAGAGGGCCGGGATGGAAGGACCTCCCGTCTCCGCCAGCCTGAGAAAGCCGGGGGATGTGAAGAGGCGGTATGCCTCCTGGTAGTCATTTTTAGCCAGCTCCGTAAAGGCGTAGAGGTCCGCGATGACTCCCTGGGAAGTGTCGGGCTGGACCGGCCGCTTTCTGACCCGGACCGGGAGCTCATACTCCCCGAGGCTGGAGGAAAAAGTGACCGTTCCCTCCGCCGACTCGCCGGGCATGAGACCGCTTACGTCCACGGTGACGTCCACCTCAGCGGAAGAGGTGACTATGGACGTTTCCGACACCCGGATGCGGACGTTGTCCGGCACGAGGAGGGTCTTGAAGCGGACACCCTCTGCCGAGCGCACCCTTACCGTGGCATTGAACAGCCCGTTCTCCCCGGCGCTTCCCTCCAGGAAGGCCGGCTCCAGAATAAGGTCCGATTTCACGCCTTCCTCATAGCTTAAGTCCATGCTGATACCAGTCGTTCTGATCACGATCCCCACACCTCTTTATCCAAGTCAACATTTCGGAAATATTATAGAACAAAAGACCGGTCTTCGCAACTTGAAGCCGGTCTTTCATGGATGAGGGCCTGACGGAACCGGCCGCATGCGTGCGGCCTGTCACCTCGGGCCGGAAAAATGTTTTTTCTGATGTCGCCGGGTGCCCTCGCGCCCCGTCAGACCAGGTCAATGTGAAAGCCTGCCGGTCTCCGGGTTTTCGTCGGACAACCTCCTTCTGTCACACCAGGTCAAAAAGAGAGATCTGGTTGGTCTCCGGAATGTCGCCCAGGATCCCCAGCCTGTCCATGAGGTCCACCAGGGTCTGGGAGACCTTGGCCCGGCTCTTTAAGTCGTCCTTGGAGAGGAAGGGACCGGCCTTGGCGGCCTCCTCGATCTGGGCCGCGACGGACTCGCCCAGGCCGGCGATGGAGTTGATGGAAGGCATTAATTTCCCGTCAAGGATGGAGAAGGCTGTTGCCTTTGCCCGGTAGAGGTCCAGGCGGTGGAACTCGAAGCCACGGGCGTACATCTCGCGGACGATCATCATGTCCTTGAGCATTTCCTCCTCCTTTGGGGACTTCTCTTCCTTCTTTGTCACCTCCGCGCAGATTTCCTCCATATATTCCCAGCCCTGGGCCATGATCTCATAGTCGAAGGTGGTCACGCGGATGGAGAACATGGCAGCGTAGTAGGCCAGCGGATAATTGATCTTGTAGTAGGCGATGCGGAAGGCGTTCATGACGTAGGCCGCCGCGTGGGCCTTGGGGAACATATACTTGCTCCGCTTGCAGGACTCGATATACCAGTCGGGCACGCCGTGCTCCCGCATCTCCGCCTCCTGGTCGGGCTTCAAGCCCTTGCCCTTGCGGACAGCCTCCATGATCTTGAAGCTGTGCTCCGGCTCCACGCCCCAGGCGATCAGGTTCAGCATGATGTCGTCGCGCGTACAGATGGCCGTGGAAAGGGTGCAGTCTCCGTTCTGGATAAAGTACTGGGCGTTGCCCAGCCACACGTCGGTCCCGTGGGAGAGGCCGGAGATGCGGATGAGCTCCGAAAAGCTGGCAGGCTTCGTGTCGCGGAGCATGCCCATGACGAAGTTGGTGCCGAACTCGGGCACGCCGAGAACGCCAAGGTCGACACCCATCTTGTCCGGTGTGACCCCAAGGGCCTCCGTTCCGGTAAATAAGGACAGCACGCCCGGATCGTCCAGCGGGACCTCCAGGGGATTGGTGCCCGTCAGATCCTCCAGCATGCGGATGATGGTCGGATCATCGTGCCCGAGGATATCGAGCTTTAAGAGGTTCCTGTCGATGGAGTGGTAGTCGAAGTGGGTGGTGATGATGTCGGTGGTCATGTCGTTGGCCGGGTGCTGGCCTGTGGTCCGGCGGACGCCGACGCAGCCCTCAGCCAGACGCGTGAGCTCACAGTCTTTTTTGGAAACGCCCTTGTCCTCGAAGTAGTGCCGTGCCAGGCCGTAGGCGGTCTTCTCCGCCACCGTGCCGATGGTACCGGCCTTGAAGGTCTGCCCCTTGCCGAAGATGACCTCTGTGTAGGCCTGGGCCACGCCCTGCTCATCCCCGGAGAAGTTGAGATCGATGTCCGGCTCCTTGTCGCCCTTGAAGCCCAGGAAGGTCTCGAAGGGGATGTCGAAGCCCATCTTTTTGAGCGGCGCGCCGCAGACCGGGCATGCCCTGTCCGGCATGTCCACGCCGCAGCGGCCGCCGTAGGCCTTGACTTCCTCCGAATCAAAATCCACATAGTGGCATTCTCCGCAGAGGTAATGCGGCGGCAGCGGGTTGACCTCGGTGATGTTGGACATGGTGGCGGCCAGGGAAGATCCGACGGATCCCCGGGAGCCCACCAGGTAGCCGTCCTCCCTGGACTTCTGGACCAGGCGCTGGGCGATGATGTACATGACCGCGTAGCCGTTGCCGATGATGGAGTTCAGCTCCTTGTTGAGCCGGTCCATGACCTGGTGGGGCACCGGGTCCCCGTAGATCTTTCTGGCTGTGTCATAACACATCTCCCGCAGCTCGACGTCCGAGTTCTCGATGACCGGCGGGCACTTGTCCGGATGGATGGGGGAGATCTGCTCGATCCAGCCAGCCACCAGGTTCGTATTTTTCACGACCACCTCGAAGGCCTTGTCGGCTCCCAGATAGCTGAATTCCTCCAGCATCTCCTCCGTGGTGTGAAGGTAGAGGGGCGGCTGCTCCTCGTCCTTGTAGCCGTGTCCCGACTGGATGATGCTCCGGTAGATGGCATCCTCGGGATTGAGGAAATGCACGTCGCAGGTGGCCACGCAGGGCTTCCCGAAGTCGTCCGCCAGCTTCACGATCCTTTTGTTGATGGCCCGGATATCGTCGTCGGTCCGGATCCCCTTGACCTGTTCGCGGACCATGTACTCGTTGTTCCCGACAGGCTGGACCTCCAGGTAGTCGTAGAAATTGACGATCCTGGCGATCTGCGCGGCCGGCTTGTCGTCCATGAGGGCAATGAAGAGCTCACCTGCCGAGCAGGCCGATCCCAGGATGAGCCCCTCACGGTGTTCGATGAGGAGGGATCTGGGAATGCGTGGCCTCTTTTTGAAGTACTTGAGGTGGGACTCGGAGACCAGGGTGTAGAGGTTCCGCCTGCCCTGCTCGTTCTTCGCCAGAAGGATAATGTGGTAGTAAGGCAGGTTCCGGATCCGCTCCTCGGACACCATGCCGCGGCTGTTCAGCTCGGCGTAGGTGGTGATGCCCTGCCGTTTCATCTCGTCGAGGAGGAGCTTGTGGATCTCCACCATGGTGAGGGCCCGCTCGCCGGCCCGTTTTGGATCCAGGCAGGGAACCTTGAGAGACTTGGCCAGCTTGTCGAAGCTGCTGCGGCTGATGTGAGGCATAAGGAAACGCACGCAGGAGGGGATGTCCAGAAGAGTCCGCCTGTCGCCCTCGAAATCAAGGCCGGCCTTTTCGCAGGCCGCCTCCAGGAAAGCCGCATCCAGCCCGGCGTCGAAGCCCACCAGGGGCAGGCCGTCTATGAAGTCCAGGACCTTGTCCATGACCTCCTCAAGGAGCGGCGCCGATGCCGTGGCATTGTCCGTGATTCCCGTCTCGCGCTGGAAGGAGTAAGGCAGGGGCTTCTGGTGATTGATGAGGGTCGTGTAGCTGTCCGTTATGTTGCCCTTGACCACCTTCTGAAGGCTGATCTCCGCCAGGTCGTCCTTGACGGGGCTGTGCCCCGTGGCCACGCAGGAGAAAATGACGACACTCCCCCTGACCTCCCCTTCGTCCGGCCCCTCGACCAGGTGGACCATATCGTCCACCAGGTAGCCCTCGCAGCCGTAGATCACCTTGAAGTCGGGATCCTTCTCGCTCGAAGTATGATGGGCCTCCGGGAAGGCCTGGACCACGCCGTGGTCGGTGATGGCCAGGGCTTTCATTCCCCAGCCCTTTGCCTGCTTTATGATGGAGGAGGCCGAGGAGACGGCATCCATGTCGGACATCTTGGTATGGCAGTGGAGCTCAACACGCTTTTCCGGCGCATTGTCCACCCGCTTGTTCCGGAAGGCCCCGATCCGCTTGACCTCGAAGACATTCCGGACCATGACCTCCTTCTCGAAGGTGTCGAAGCTCATCATGCCCTTGACCATGAAGCAGGCCCCCTTGGTGAAGGTCTCCCGGAACCGGGGCGCCTCCTCCTGGGAATCGATCCACAGCTTCATGCGGATGCTGTCCGTATAGTCGGTCATGGACACGTTGAAAATGATCTTCCCGTTCTTCAGCTCCCGCTCTTCGGTCCCGAAGACCTCCCCGCGGAAGGTGACGACGTGGGGATCCTCGCCGAGTTCCACGATCGGCTGGGGCGGATCCCTGAACTCGCCCTTGCCGTAGACCACGTCCTTGTCATTGGAAATGAAGGCCTTCTGCTGCCGGAACTTCTTATCCGCCGCGTTGGGCAGCTTCTGGGGCTGGGCAGCGGTCTCCTCCTGCTTCTCTGCCCGGGCAACGGTCCGGCGGACCACCTCCCGGACGCGGGTGCCGATCCGCTCCTCGTCGGCGGCAAAAAAGCTGCCGGCCTTTTTCTCGGCGATTGTCACCTGAATGTCCAGGTCCCTGAACCCGGCGCGCTCGCAGAACACCTTCTCCAGATAATCGTAAATATGTTCCCGCATCTCGGAGGCCAGGAAGTTGTCGGCGATCTCCACCGTCACGGTCCTCTCGTCCGGGAAGTCCACGACGGCCTTCTTGAAGACCTGGTGGCAGAGCGGCATGACCTGCCCCAGCTCGAGCAGCATGCTGCTCCTGTAGTGGTGGTAAAAGTTCCTGGGCGTGTACTGGCGTGAAAGCCGGAACCGCTCCACGATCTTGACTTCCGTGTCCATCTTCCGGAAGGTCTGCCCGGCGATGGCCTCCTCCAGGTAGTAGATGACCTTCTTCTTGACCCAGCTGTCCGAGGAAATGTAGACTCTGAGCCGGGTCCTCGACTGGTTCATCGTGATCCGTTCCACGTACATCATGTCCGTGAGGTCCCGGACCTCCTCGCTGATCTCCAGCTTCGGAAAAGCTTCCGTAAACTTTTTAGTCATTCATCCTCCGTCTTCCGGTAATAAAAACCTGCCATAGGCAGGTTTTGATAGTAAGCATGTTTCTGTATCGCAGGCTTCATTCACCTGTCCAGTTGAGGAGCTCGTCCTCCAGGGCGGCCAGGAGTTCATTCTCCGGGACCTTGCGGATGACCTTGCCATGGCGGATCAGCAGTCCTTCGTGCTGGCCTCCGCAGATACCGATATCGGCCTCGGCGGCTTCGCCGGGTCCGTTGACCACGCAGCCCATGACGGCCACCTTGAGATCCAGGGGGATTCCCTGGACCATCTGCTCGACCTGGTTGGCCAGGTCCACGAGGTCGATGTTGGTCCTGCCGCAGGTGGGGCAGGAGACGACTTCAATCGTGCCGCGGCGCAGCCCCAGAGTCTTTAAGATCATCCGGGCGGATTTGACCTCCTCGAGGGGATCCCCCGTCAGAGAGACCCGGATCGTATCGCCGATGCCCTCGTAAAGGATGATGCCGAGCCCGACGGCCGACTTGATATTGCCGGAGTATACCGTTCCCGCCTCTGTGATGCCGACGTGAAGGGGATAATCCGTCTGCTGGGCGATCAGCTCATGCGCCCGCACGCACATGAGGACGTCGGATGATTTGATGCTGATGACCAGCTGGTCGTAGCCCAGGTCCTCGATGATGCGGACCTTGTCCAGAGCGCTCTCGACCAGGCCTTCGGCGGTGACACGGCCGTATTTCTGGACGATCTCCTTCTCCAGGGAGCCTGAATTGACGCCCACCCGGATAGGGATCTGTCTGGCCTTGGCCAGGTCCACCACAGCCCGGATCCGGTCGATGCTGCCGATATTGCCGGGATTGATGCGGATGGCATCTGCGCCGTTCTCAATGGCAGCCAGGGCCAGGCGGTAGTCGAAATGAATGTCGGCCACCAGCGGAATGTGGATCTGCTTCCGGATCTCCCGGAAGGCCTCGGCGGCCGCCATATTGGGCACGGCGGAGCGGATGATCTCGCAGCCTGCCTGCTCCAGGTCCAGGATCTGGGCAACCGTCGCCGGAACGTTTTCTGTCTTCGTGTTGGTCATCGACTGGATCGCGATGGGATGGCCGCCGCCAATGATGCGGCTGCCGACGCGGATCTCTCTTGTATGCTCTCGGTACATACCGTACTCTCCTCACATGTCATTTCGGGCAGTCTGTGCCCGTCCTATTATCTTAATCCATTTTCCCGCCGCGCACAATGGCGCAGAGTATAAAATCTTTCTAACTCCGGCGGCTTCATTTCAGCAGGTCTGTTTATGGCAATTCCGGTCCGGAAGTAGTAAACTGATAATAGCCTGCTATTTTGGCAATTAACAGTATAAAAAGGGGAAAGCCATGAAAAATGAATTCAATTACCCGTCCAGTGACGGCCATACATCCATACACGCCATAGAGTGGAAACCGGACGGCGAGATCCGGGGCATCCTGCAGATTGCCCACGGCATGGTCGAGTTCATCGACCGCTACGACCGCTTCGCCCGCTTCATGGCGGGCCAGGGCTTCGTCGTGGTGGGAAATGACCACCTGGGCCACGGCTCCTCCGTGGTCAGCGAGGAGGACCTTGGCTTCTTTGCGGAGAGAGACGGCAACAAGCACGTCATCTCCGACCTCCACAAGCTCATGCTGCTCACGAAGAGGAAGTACCCCAACCTGCCCTATTTCTTCCTGGGGCACAGCATGGGCGCCTTCCTGGCCAGGCAGTATGCCTGCTATTTCGGCCACAGCCTGGCCGGCGTCATCGTGATGGGCACCGGCTACACGCCCGAGTCCCTCATCCTCACCGGAAAGTCCATCTGCCGCAGCATCGCCTCCGTCAGGGGCTGGCGCTACCGCAGCGAATTCCTCCGGAAACTGGTCTTCGGAAACAACAACAAGCCTTTTGAACCGGCCAGGACCCGCAACGACTGGCTGACAAAGGACGAAGCCATCGTCGACGCCTACAACGCCAACCCGCTGAACAACTACAACTTCACTGTGAACGGCTACTTCCATATGTTCCGGAGCATCGAGATGTGCCAGAAGAGCGCCAACCTGGCCCGAATCCCCAAGGATCTGCCGATCC
>CACXEL010000181.1 GCA_902766655.1 uncultured Lachnospiraceae bacterium
AGGAGCTTGTCGTTGGGGATGACGATCAGGGTATCGACCTTCTGCTTGAGCTTGTCGATACCGGTCAGGGCGTTCTCCATGCGCTTTCTGGCCTCGAAGCGGAAGGGCTTCGTGACAACGCCGACGGTGAGGCAGCCCATCTCCCTCGCGAGAGAGGCCACGACCGGAGCGCCGCCTGTGCCGGTGCCGCCGCCCATACCGCAGGTGACGAAGACCATGTCAGCGCCGCTGATGACCTGCTTGATCTCATCGGTGCTCTCGTTGGCCGCCTGCTCGCCGACCTCCGGCTTGGCGCCGGCGCCGAGGCCCTTGGTGACCTTCTCACCGATCTGAACAACTGTCGGGGCCTTGCAGAAAGCAAGCGCCTGCTTGTCCGTGTTGATGCCGACGAATTCAACACCGCCGATGGTCTCGTCGACCATGCGATTGACCGCGTTGTTGCCGGCTCCGCCGACACCGACGACAATTATACGTGCAGCAGCTTCATTTTCATTGGATGTGATTTCTAACAAGACACTTCCTCCTTCTTCCCTTCCCCGCAGCTGTCTTTTGCCTTACAGAAGAGAGCAAACTTTGTTACTTTTTGGGGCCAGGGGCCTCCTATGATATCGGCACACGCCGCCAGCCTCGGGGGCCGGTGCCCTCCTGACACAGCCGGCAGCTGCCTGTAAACAGTCAGTCAACTTACCCTGCGGTCAAAAACGGGCATAAACGGTCGCATAGAACGCCTTATTTACCACATATCACAATAATCATATAGTTTTTGGGGTCATTTATCAAGGAATTTTTTCACTTTTTTGAAAAAATAACCTCATCCTGACTGCCGTCAAAATTCTCCAGATGAAGGGTTCCGGTGAGCCCTGCCAGGTGGGGATGGATGTACTTGAGCTCGTTCAGCCGCTCATCCAGATAGTCACCGGTCCCGAGCCGGACCTCGGCGCCTCCGTAAAGGACCGAGAGGTCCATATTATCACCGATCACGATCCTGTCAGGCACGTTGCCCGTATTGATTACATAGGTACGAAAAGTGTCCAGCATATCAAATACACGGCTGTTCTGTCCCGGGACAGTCTGCCCCACCTCGATTCTGGAAAATGTAAGCCCTTCGACCAGAGGAATATAGACCAGCACGGCCCCGCTCTCCGACTTCAGCATGTCCTCCGAGGTGGACCTGGCAGTATTCTCCGCATACCCGGACATGTCGTTCTCCGGCGCACCGGTCCCATCGTCCGTTGTCTCTTCCCCGGTGATCACGACAGGCGCAATGACATCGCCGTCGGTGTTCTCGAACGTAATGGTATCATCACCGGCCGAATCCGCAGTTTCACCGTTCCCGGAAGCCGGGGCCTCCGAGAAAGCCTCTGAATCCTCCCCGTCACCGGTATGATCGCCGCTGTATGCTTCCTCGTCAGAGTGCTCCTCCGATTCGTCTCCTTCACTGTAGAGCTCCGATTCTTCTTCGGAACCTTCGTAACTCTCCAGATAGACAGGTGGCGCCAGCCTTCCGAAAAGCCTGACTGCCGTAAGCTCCTGCGGGGCAATCACATCAGCGCCGTCTTCCCCCTGTGATCCCTCCGCGGGTGAGTCCGTGCCGGAAGGATTGTTTTCTTCCGCCGCTGCCGCAGCTTCCTCAGGAGTTCTGGGGCCAGACGATTCACCCTCCTCCGCCACTGCTTCCGCAGGGGTCCTGGGGCCGGACGATTCACCCTCCTCCGCCGCTGCTTCCGCAGGGGTCCTCGGGCCGGATGATTCGCCCTCCTCCGCTGCTTCAGCTTCTGCAGGCGTGCCCGGGCCAGACGATTCGTTTCCTGCCGGGATAGGTGCCGGTTCCTCATTTCCCGTGCCTTCCTGTACGTTCGGGAGACCGCCACGCAGCATGAGATTGTAATCTGCCTGGCTGTAAACGGACAGGACCTGTACCATGCCTGTCCGGTCGAAGTACCAGTAATGGTCGTCAAAGAAGACGTAGCCGACCAGCGGCTTCTCCTCCACGATCACCTCGACGTTCCGGGGCCCTTTCATGTTCACAGTGATGGTGTCGATAAAGGTGTTCCCGGGGACGCGACGCCCGCGGTTGGTCAGGGCCAGATAGAGAGAATTGTGCCCCAGAGTGCCCTGCATCAGGTACTCCATGACCTCCTCCTCCGTCTGGTGGTAGCTGCCGCGCACCTTATACCCGTCCACCTGAAAAAAGAGGACGGAAATGAGGACCGCCAGGGCCGCCACGCAGATCCCGAGCAGCCCGCTCATGACCTTATTCGTTTTTCTTCTTCTCTTATATTTCTTTCCTGACATACTCTTTGAACTGGTCTCCCCTCACCTCGTAGTTGGGGAACTCGCCCCAGGAAGCGCAGGCGGGAGACAGAAGGACGGCATCGCCCGGCCGGGCGTTGTCGCGGCAGAAATCCATGGCTTCACGCATGGTCTCGAACATGACGATCTGCTCCGCCGGGAAGCCGCAGGCGAGGGCGGCCTTCTGAATATTGTACCTGGTAGCGCCTTCCAGGATCAGGTATCTGACCTTGCCGTCGAAGGATTGGATCCACTCGGTATAGTCGGAGCCCTTGTCGTAGCCGCCCGCGATGAGGAGGGTGGGCCACTTCATGGCCTGAATGCCTTTGATGGCGGCATCCGGGTTGGTGCCCTTGGAGTCGTTGTACCAGACCACGCCGTTCTTTGTGTCCACATACTCGATCCGGTGGGCCACCGGCCGGAAGGCCAGGGTGGAGGTGCGGATGCTGTCCATGGGGACACCGGCGAAGTAGGCCATGGCCACGGCGGCCATCACATTTTCAAAATTGTGGGTGCCGATGAGGTGGAGGTCCTCGGTGTCCAGAACACGGATCTCATTTCCTCCATCCCGCAGCACAATGGTCCTTCCGTCCAGGAAAATACCTTCCGGCAGCTCCCTCGCGGATGAGAAGAAGAATACTCTGGCACTGCACCTCCCGGCGAAGGCCCGCAGCTCCGCGTCCTCATAGTTGAGCACACATACGTCTGCCTTCGTCTGGTTCATGGAAATGCACTCCTTGACCCGGATATACTCCTCCATGGTGTGGTGGCGGTTCAGATGATCGGGCGTAATGTTCAAAATGGCGGAGGCTACAGGGTGGAAGTCCTCTATGGTCTCCAGCTGGAAGCTGGAAATCTCCGCCACGACAGTGGATTTCTCCGTCGTCTTCAGGGCAGCGCCGGTGTAGGCGTTGCCGATGTTGCCCACAACGTACACCTCCGGGCAGGCATCCTCCATGATTTCGCCCAGGAGGGACGTCGTTGTGGTCTTGCCATTGGTGCCGGTGACGGCCAGAACCCGGCCATGTGTGGCCTGCCAGGCCAGTTCCACCTCGCCCCAGATCCGGATACCGGCATCCCGCAGGGCGTTCACCGCAGGCTTGTCAGTGGGCACACCGGGGCTTAAGACCACAAGGTCGAGGGAAGAGGCCACCTCCGGCGGGATGCTGCCCACGAGACCCTCCGCTTTGTCCGGACAGGCCAGGAGGGCCGTCAGGCTTTCAGGGGTCTTGTCTTCATTTTCATCGAACAGGATGGGGTGGGCGCCCAGGGAGGTGAGCAGATCAGCCGCGCCGATCCCGCTCTTGCCCGCGCCGTATACCAGTACCGTTTTACCTTTCAAATCCATAATATCATCCTCCACGCAAGCTTGAAATTGGCAGACGCGAGGTCTGCCAAAGTCATTTTACAGGGCCAGGAGGCCCAGAAGGGCCAGAAGAGCCGTCACGATGGTAAAGACTGCCACGACCCGGGTCTCAGACCAGCCGCTGAGCTCGAAGTGGTGGTGAATGGGAGCCATTTTGAAGATCCGCTTGCCGTGGGTCAGCTTGAAATAGCCGACCTGCAGGATGACCGAGAGGACCTCGACAAGGTAAATGAGACCCACGATCAGAATGAAGAGCGGCATCTGGAGCGCGTAAGCTGTACCAACCACAAAGCCGCCCAGGGCCAGGGAGCCGGTATCGCCCATGAAGACCTGGGCCGGATGGGCGTTGTAGAGCAGAAAGCCCAGGAGTCCGCCGGCCACAGCGGAGGAGATGGGCGCCACGCCGCCGTCCAGGAGGAGGGAGGCGATGGTGAAAAAGACGGCCACGACCGCAGTCACGGATGAGGCCAGACCGTCGACGCCGTCCGTAAAGTTGACGCCGTTGACCGTACCCGCGACAGCGAAGACGAGCATGGGATAGGTCAGGATGCCAAGATCCACCATCTGACCGCCTGCGAAGGGGATACGAATCAGGAGGGAGATGTCGGAGAAGAAGCGGACGTAGATGATGAAGACCGCTATGATCACGAGTTCCAGCAGGAGCTTCTGCCAGGCCAGAAGGCCGTCGCTGTTCTTTTTGACGACCTTGAGGTAGTCATCCAGGAACCCCAGGAGTCCGTAGGCCAGGGTCAGGAAGAGGACCGGCCCCGTCCTCGGGTAGCGCCAGACAAAGAAGAGAGAGGTGACCGTGACGGCTGCCAGGAAGGTAATGCCGCCCATGGTGGGGGTGCCGGCCTTCTTCAGGTGGGCCTTGACGCCCAGCTCCCGCTCGGTCTGCCCGAACTTGAGGCGTCTTAAGAAGGGGATCATGACCGGTCCCAGGGCTGCCGTGATGGCAAATGAGATAAATGCAGGCAGAATTGCGGATAACTCAACCATATGCTTGTGCTCTCTTTCCTGTTCTTATTTTACGGAAGCTCCGCTTTTACGGAGCAGCCGAAGTGCGATGGGGGCTTCATGCCGAATCAATGCTGCTCAGGCAAGGCCGGCCTCCTCGTTGGTGTAGCCTTCCGTCTCCTGGTTGTTGCCGCCGGCAGTCTCGGCCGGATTCTCGGTCCCCTGGACCTCCGGCACATTGGTGTCCGCCGTGGTGTCAGACTGGCTGTCGCCGAGAGGAGTCTCAAGGCCGGAGCGGAGAACATCATTTTCCTCGAGCAGAGGCTCGTCCTGATAAATGTTGAGATAGGGAAGGATATCCTTCAGGATATCCCTGGCGATCCACTGGGGGAACCGGTTGTCGGCCTGATTCTCCATGTTAGGCTCGTCCACGACTACATAAATGAGGACCTGGGGATCCTCGTAAGGCACAAAGCCGATGAAGGAGACCAGGTACTTGCCGTCCGCGCGGGGGATCTTCTGGGAGGTTCCTGTCTTGCCGCCCATGGAATAGCCGTTCACCTTGGCGTATTTGGCGCCGCCCTCGTCGACGGCCATCTTCATATAGGCCTTGATTTTGGAGGAGGTGTCGGCGGAAACGGTCCTGGAGACCAGGATCTTGTCCATGTTCTTGACCGTCGCTCCGTTCATGTCCAGGATCCGGCTGACAACACGGGGCCGGTAGTAGGAGCCGCCGTTCACGATGGAGGAGATGGCGGAAGCTTCCTGGATCATGGAGCACTCAAAGCCCTGGCCGAAAGCTGATGTGGCCAGATCGACGGAGCCCATGGTGGCCGCCGTGTAGAGAATGCCGGAAGCTTCGCCGGAAAGGTCGATGCCCGTCCTCGTGCCAAAGCCGAACAGTGACTGATAGGAGCAGAACTCATCAACGCCAAGCTTCATGGCGATCTGCATGATGCCATCGTTGCAGGAGTTGGCGATGACATGGGCAAGATCTTCCTCGCCGTGACCCTCGTTGTTGGCGCACTTGATCCTGGTTCCGGAGACCACCTCCGAGCCATCGCAATAGAAGGTTTCATCCCCGAATAGGGTAGCGCTCTCCAGCGCAGCCGCCATAGTGACCGGTTTGAAGACAGAACCCGGCTCGTAGACATCGGAGATGCAGAAATTGCGCCACAGCGACTGGAGAGTCGCCAGCCTCTGGGCGTCGTTCATGGCGCCGATTTCTTCCGTGGTATAGTAGGTGCTGAGATCCCTCGGATAGTTGAGATCATAGGGATCGCTGCTGCCCATGGCGAGTACAGATCCGTCGTTCGGATTCATGACCACGACGCCCACGTTCTCGGCACCTCTTGTGGAGCTGTAAGGGCCGCCGCTGTAGATGGTGTTGAACCTGGCGATCGTATCCTCCACCACGGACTGGATGTTGGCATCGATGGTGCTGACCACCGTGCAGCCATCCACCGGGTCGATGATGGTCTGGGTGACATCGGTCGTCCCGTCGCCGGGTTCCCAGTAGCCGAACCGCCGGCCGTCCACGCCGTTCAGCGTGTTGTTGTAGAAGCCCTCAATGCCCCAGTCCGCCGTTTTTCCATCGTAGGTGAAGCCGATCAGGTCACAGGCCAGGGAATTGAACGGGTACTTTCTCAGGTAGTCCTCCTCGAACCAGACGCCGGCAATCTTTCTCCGGCTCTTCTGCTCGTCCTCGGGCACGGACTTGTCCTTCTGGTACTCCTCGAAGGCCTTCTTCTGCTCGATGGAAATGTCCGTCATGAGGATCTGGTAGCGCGACTCCCGTGTCTCTTCGTTGGTGAGCTTTTCGTAGAGCATGGGCTCGCTGAGGCCAAAGACTTCACTCAGGGCCTTCACGGTCGGATCCGCGTAGTCCTGAGAGGAATTCACGACATAGCAGTCCAGGATCACATTGTAGACCTTCTCGGATGTGGCCAGCACGGTGCCGTTGCGGTCCTGGATCTCTCCCCGCTTAAAGGGCAGGGTCCGGGAAGAATACTCCGCCTGGGTCTGAGAGAGGACCTGGCGGGCATACTGCTCCCCGCTCACGGCGTTCACGTAGGTGACTCTTATCAAAAGACAAACTAAAGCCAGCACGACTGCAACGAAGAGTCCTGCCAGCTTCCGTTTCATCCTTGCATTCATTTTTTTTGGTTTTCGTCCGGAGACGTTGCTCCGGGATGTATTGCTGCTCAAGATCTGAAAACACCGGTACCTGCCTCGTCGCCTCCGCAGGCACGTACTTCCTTCTTCGAATTAGGGCACATCCAGATATTGCCGGACGTAGCCGCTGCTCTCGGTATTATACCACACGACCTCGTCCTCTGTCGCATATTTCATATGCATTTCGTTGATTGCAACATCTTTGACATGGTCCCATTCGATGCTGTTGGTCACATTCTCCAAAAGAGCGTCGTTTTCGCTCTTCAGAGTGTTCAATTCAGACATCAGACTGTTGTTGACCCTGGTCTGAGCGGTGATGGTCTCCTTGAGTCTCAGATACTGGACACACATGAGCACCGTCAAACAGCTCATGATTGCCAGGAACAAAACGAACCCCCGGCTTACGGCAAGGGCCTTCCGCCGGTTTCTGGCCGTCTTAAGGCTGACGCCGTCCGCATACCCCTGCGCGGCGCCGCCCGATCCACCTGTATAGCCGTTCACCTGACCGCTCCTTAAGGCGGCGTACTCCCCAGTGCGCCGTACGGATGCATTGTCAAATGAATACCGGCTCTCTTTTGTCCTGGTACCCGTTCGAGCTGCCATCAAAATACTCCCCGGCAAAGGCTCCGCAAACGGCCGTCAGACCGCTTCTCCCCGGGAGACCTTTACCTTATTCTTTCAAATACTCTCAGCTTGGCACTTTTGGCCCGTGAGTTCACTGCCATCTCCCCCGCTGAAGGAAGGATGGGCTTTCTTGTTACCACCCTGCCGGTCGGCTTGTTGCCGCAGACGCACACCGGAAAGCCCGGCGGGCAGGTGCAGGGGTTCTCATTTCTCCGGAAGGTGGTCTTGACGATCCTGTCCTCCAGGGAATGAAAGGTGATCACCGCCAGTCTGCCCCCATCGCTGAGGAGGCCGATCATGGCGTCCAAGCTGTCCGTCAGAGCAGTCAATTCCCCGTTGAGCTCGATCCGTATGGCCTGGAAGGTCCTCTTGGCGGGATGTCCTCCCGTCTTCTGAAACTTCATCGGGATCGAAGCCTTTATGATCTCCACTAACTCCCCAGTCGTCTCGATCTTGTGTCGGCTTCTTGCTTCCACGATGTGCTTCGCGATATTCTGGGCAAAGCGTTCCTCTCCGTAGTCACGGATGATCCTGAACAGTTCATGCTCGCTCGCACCGTTGACGAGGTCCGCCGCGGTCTTGTCCTGGCGCCTGTCCATACGCATGTCGAGAGGGGCATCGTTCATATAGGAGAACCCGCGCTCCGCTTCGTCCAATTGATAGGAAGAAACTCCGAGATCCAGGACGATCCCGTCGACGGTCTCAAATCCGGATGCGCGAACGATTTCGGGCATGTCGCAGTAGTTTCCCCGCACGATGATCGTGCGCCCTTTGGACCCGCGCAACCGCTCCCCAGCGGCACGGATCGCTGCGTCATCCCGGTCTATTCCAATCAGAGTTCCAGTGGCAGTAAGGTGCTTCAAGATCTCAGAAGAATGGCCCCCTCCCCCGAGTGTGCCATCCACGTAAACACCGTCCGGCCTCACGGCCAGTGAATCTACGGTCTCATGCAGGAGGACCGACGTATGGTGAAATTCCATTCTCTGCTCCTTATGTACCGTGTTTCATCACAGATGGATGCCGAGCTCCTCGATATCGCCCGCCAGGTCATCGGCCTCCTCGAAATCATCCACTTCGGCCCAGCGCTCCGGGCTCCAGATTTCAAAGCTGTCGATGTTGCCGGTGACCACCGCGTCCTTTTTGAGGCCGGCCGCGTCCCTCAGCTCCTGAGTGATCAGGATCCTTCCCTGGGGGTCCAGACGGGCCTCGCTGGCACTGGTGGTGATATATCTGCGGATTCTCGCTTCCTTCGGATTGGTGCTTCTGAGTGTCTTCAGTGACTGGGCATATTCCATGAAGGATTCCTCGGTAAAGACAACAAGGTTGCCGGAAAAGCCCTTGCAGACGACAAGGTTCTGCCCGCCGATCATCTCCCTGTAACGGGACGGGATGGTCAGCCGGCCTTTACCGTCAATAGAATGTTGAAACTTACCAAGGAACATCCGGAATCTCCCACTTTATGGGGTTTTTCCCCCACAATCTACCACTTGGTCATTATTTTAACCCACGCAATCTCAAAAATCAACCTCCCAAAGCAAAAAGAAAAGAGGGCTCAAAGAGCCCTCTTCACGATATTGTGGCTTGTTTTTCCGCATCCACCATATCTTGTGATGCATTTTTAAAATTTCGGAACAATGTACAATTCGCAGTCCGGGATTTTAGAAATATTTTACAGTGGCGATCCTTCCG
>CACXEL010000182.1 GCA_902766655.1 uncultured Lachnospiraceae bacterium
ATCGAGGGCAACAACTTCAACACCAGAAAGAGCCTGTTGGAGTACGACCGGGTCAACAACGACCAGCGCGAGGTCATCTATGCCGAGCGCCGCAAGGTCCTGGACGGCGAGAACATGCGTGACGTCATTTTCAAGATGATGAACGACGTCGTCGACCGCAAGGTGGATATGACCATCGGCGACGACCAGGATCCGGAAGATATGGACCTGACAGGTCTCAACCAGAACCTGCTGCCGGTCATCCCGCTGAAGCCGATCACCACGGCGACGGTCAAAGGTCTCTCCAAGAGCAAGCTCAAGCAGCTCCTGAAAGAGCAGGCGGCGGCCCTCTACGAGGCCAAGGAGGCCGAGTTCGACGACATCGAGAAGGTCAGAGAGCTGGAGCGGGTCGTCCTGCTCAAGGTCATCGACGCCCGCTGGATGAACCACATCGACGATATGGAGCAGCTCCGCCAGGGCATCGGCCTGACCGCCTACGGCCAGCAGGATCCCAAGGTCGAGTACCGCATGCTGGGCTTCAGCATGTTCGAGGAGATGACTCAGCAGATCCAGGAGGAGACCCTCCGGATCATGTACCACGTCCGCATCGAGCAGAAGATCGAGCGCGAGGAGCAGGCCAAGCCCATGGCTACCAACAAGGACGAGTCATTGGCCAAAAAGCCCGTCGCCCGGAAGACCAAGAAGATCTATCCGAACGACCCGTGCCCCTGCGGAAGCGGGAAGAAGTACAAGAACTGCCACGGCAGACCGGGCATGCCGCCCCTTAACTGAGGAGGCTGCAGGCCGTTCATTTCAGGATACATGAAGGGGGAGCTTTTCCGGGATATGGAGGGAACGCCCGGGAAAAGGTAAGTGGCGGAGGGGAGCCGCCTATATAGGGGGAAAATGAAAATATTGATCGTATACGCGTCCCGCACAGGATCGGCTGAAAGGGCAGCCAGGATCCTGGGGGATTTGTTCGAGGACGCTTACGTGGCGAATCTGGGGGAGGGGTCCCCGGATCCCGCAGCGTTCGACGCCGTGATCTTCGGCAGTGGAATCCGTTTCGGCAGGATCCACAGGCCTCTGAGGCGGTGGCTGGAAAAGTATTGGCAGGTCATCCGGCCCATGCCTAAGGGCGTCTTCATCTGTAACGCCCTGGTGGAGGAAGCGCCCGCCATTCTCAAGGACAATTTTTCTCTGGATCTGAGGAATTCCTCGGTCGTGGTGGATACCTTCGGCGGGGAGTTCGATCCGGGGAGGCTCACGGCGCTCGAGAGGATCCTCTATGAGCCGGAAATCAGACGGATCGCCGGGCGTGGCGGCCGGGAGCTGGTCCCGGTCCTCATGACCGACCGGATCCGGGTCTTTGCCGATGAGATGAAGTATTACCTGGAGTTCAGGGAGAAGCTGGCCGACCGGCCGCTCTTCGCGGAGGAGCCGGAGGAGGAGTGACGAGAAAAGAGAAGGGCCTTTTTGAGAGGTACGTCCCTCCCTCTCAAAAAGGCCCTCGCAATCAAAAAAAGCCGCAGCGTCCTTCGCTGCGGCTTTCTCAATATTCGGAATTCAGATCACACTGTCTCAGTTGAGCTTGATGCCCTTGAGCAGATCGCCGAGGCTGGTGGTGAGCTTCTCGGACTTCGGAATGACGACCTTCTCCTCCTCGACCGGAACGGGAGCCTTCTCCTTCTCGGCCGGCTCGTCGAGCGCTTTCATGGAAAGGGAGATCTTGCCGTCCTTGACAGCGATGACCTTGACCTTGACCTTGTCGCCCACGGAGAGGACTTCGCTCGGGTGCTTCAGGCGCTTGCCGCCGGAGATCTGGGAGATATGGACCAGACCGTCGATGCCCTTGCCCAGGGATACGAAGGCGCCATAGCTCTGCAGGGTCTGAACGGTACCCTCGGTCACCAGACCGACCTTGAGGTTATTGACCATCTCGGCCTTCTCGGCGGCCTTGCGGTCACGAAGGACGTCGCGGACGCTGAGGACCAGCTTGCGGCCTTCCTTCTCTGCCTGGATGATGTAAGCCGGAACGACCTGGCCGACAAAGGTGCTCAGGTCTTCGACATAATCGGTAGAAAGCTTGGAAGCCGGGATGAAGGCGCGGATGCCGTTC
>CACXEL010000183.1 GCA_902766655.1 uncultured Lachnospiraceae bacterium
AGATAGGCGCCCTGAAGGGAGAGCAGCCTTCGCCGGCTTTCCGGCAGCTCTATGCCTGGTATGCAGGCAGGGAGGAGTACCGGCACCGCCTGGAAAGCCTCCTCGGCGCTGCGGCTACCCACTATGAGCCGGACGAGATCGGCGCGGCTGCGGCCAAAGCCCTCTACGGTAGAAAGCTTGAGAATTCGGCCTCCCGTCTGGAGATGTTCTCGGCCTGCGCCTTCGCCCACTTTGCCCGGTACGGGCTCCGGCTCAAGGAGCGGCAGGTCTACGTTTTCTCAGGCGCGGACATGGGCAACGTTGTCCATACAGCCTTCGAGATGTTCGCCAGGACTCTTCGGCAACGCGGCCTTCACTGGGCGGACCTTGACGAAGAGACCAGGAACAGCCTGGTCAGGGAATCCGTGCAGGAGGCGGCGGAAGCCTACAATAACCATCTTCTCCACGATTCCGTGCGCAATGAATACAATATAAGCCGCATGGAACGCCTTATGGCCAATTCCGCATGGGCCATGCAGGAGCAGTTGAAGCGGGGCGACTTCGAGCCCGCATATTTTGAGGTGCCCTTCCACGGCAGTGAGAGTGACGCCGCTTACTTCAGACTGCCCGACGGGACCCGGATGGACCTGACCGGCCGGATCGACCGGGTGGATATCTGCGAGGACGAAGGCAGGACCTTCCTGAAAATCATAGATTACAAGACAGGCGCCAAGGGTTTTGACTTGACGGAGGTCTACTACGGCCTGCAGCTCCAGCTGGTGGTCTATATGAACGCGGCCTGCGAGATGGTGGACAAGAGCGGGGAGAGAAGCGGGAAGGCCGAGCCTGCGGGCATTTTCTACTTTGAAATCAAGGATCCGGTGGAGGATCTCAAGGCGGGGGACACCGACGAGGACATCCGCGGAAGAATCCTTAAGAAAATGAAGGCAACCGGCATCGTCTCCCTGGACGTGGACGCCCTGCGGCATCTGGACAGGACCATATCGGCCGGCGGCAACCGGTCTTCGGACGTCATACCGGTCGAGTACACAAAGGACGGCAGGATCGGAGCCAGGTCCAGGGCTGTGACGCCGGAGGATTTCGGTCTGATCTCCTCTTACGTGAACCGGAAGATCTACGACATCGGGTCCCGGATCATGAACGGGGAGGCGCAGGTCGACCCGTACGAATTCCACGGGCGGAAGGCCTGCGACTACTGCAGTCTGCGGGGCTTCTGCGGCTTCGACCCGCGGATCGGAGGTTACAGGATGCGGCAGCTGAAGGCCTTCTCCGGCGAGGAGGTCCTGGACAAGATGAGGGAGGGCCAGGCGAATGAGTGAACCGAAGAGAAAAGACGCCGTCAGTTGGACACCTGACCAGCAGCGGGTCATTGACACCCGGGGCTGCAACATTCTGGTCAGCGCTTCGGCCGGCAGCGGAAAGACAGCCGTGCTGATCGAGCGCATTATCTCCTATATCCTGGACGAGAAGGATCCGGCCGATATCGACCAGCTCCTGATCGTCACATTCACCAGGGCGGCGGCCGCCGAGATGAAGGAACGGATCGGCAGGCGGATCACAGACCTGCTCATGCAGGATCCGGGAAATGAACACCTTGCCCGCCAGTCTTCGCTGATCCACAACGCCCAGATCACCACCATCGACGGATTCTGCTCCTACATCGTGCGGAACTACGGGCATCTGACGGATCTGGAGCCTGGGTGGCGGATCGCCGATGAGGGTGAGAGCAAGCTTCTGAAGGCCGACGTGCTTGCGGAGGTCCTGGAGAGGACCTTCGACTCGGAGGACGAGGTCATGAAGGCCCAGTTCCCTGTCTTCGTGGAGAGTCTGGCCACCGGCAAGACGGACAAGCCCATAGAGGAGACCATACTCCGGGTCTTCGAGGCCGCCCAGAGCCAACCCTGGCCAAGGGAGTGGCTTGAGAGGAGCCGCCTGGACGTCTCGGCGGAGACCGCGGAGGAGCTCATGGCCCTGCCGTGGATGCAGAGCCTGAAGGCCGACGCGGACAGTATCATCGGGGATGGGCTGGCCCTGGCAAGGCAGAACCTGGCGCTGACGCAGTCTGCCTCCGGCCCCTCTGCCTATTACCCTTGCGCGGAGGCTGACGTCCGGCTTTTCGAGTACCTGCTGGAGACAGAGGATTACGGCAGGCGGGTCAGGCTCCTTTGGGATTTCGAGCCGCCGCGGCTCAGCACGAAGCGGCCGCTCACGACCGAGAATCCGGCTCTCCGGGAGGTTTTCAAGAATACACGCGCCAAGGTGAAGGACATCCGGGAAATGCTGGCGAAGGAGATATACTTCTGTCTGCCGGAGGAAGCCCTGGAGACTCTCAAGGGGACAGCTGTGCCCATGAATGTCCTTATTTCCGTCGTGGAAGACTTTATGGACAGGTTCGCGGCAAAAAAGCGGGAGAAGAAGCTGATCGATTTCTCCGACCTGGAACACTATGCCCTCAGGATCCTCCGCGGGGAGGACGGGCGGACGCCTGCAGCGAAGGAACTGGCCGGGCGGTTCCGCGAAGTCATGGTGGACGAGTACCAGGACAGCAATTATCTCCAGGAGGAGATCCTGACCGCTGTCAGCGGCATCGAGGACGGGCGGGACAATTATTTTTGTGTCGGGGACGTGAAGCAGAGCATTTACGGCTTCCGCCATGCCCGGCCGGATCTCTTTATGGAAAAATTCAGGCTCTACGGCGGGAGAGAGGCGGGGGCGGCTCCCCACAGTGTGGCAGTGAGCGGCGTCAGGATCGACCTGCGGGCAAATTTCCGCAGCGGCGCCGAGGTCCTGGATGCCGCCAACGGCTTCTTCGGTATGATCATGCGCGGGGAAGTGGGCGGTGTCGATTACGATGAGGACGCGAGGCTTATCTGCGCCCAGGCCGTGCTTGGAAAACTGAGGGACAAGCTGTCACAGCTGACGGCGGCCAGGGAGAAGGCTGCCGACCGGGAGAGTCAGCTTACACTGGATGCCCAGGCAGACCGGATCCGTGAGGAGATTGCACGGGAAGAGCGGCTGGCGATCATGGCGGAGACGGAAATCATGGCCGTCGTGGCCGATGAGGAGGACTCCGAGGGAGAGAACGTTCTTACCGATACCGGCAGCCGGGCCAGACGTGAGCTGGAGGCCCGTATGATCGGCGAGCGGATCAGGCGGATGGTCCGGGAGGAGCAGATCTACGACAGGAAGACGGGGGAATTCAGGCCGGTGGCCTACCGGGATATCGTCATTCTGCTGAGGACCATGTCGGGCTGGGCGGAGGTGTTCAGCCAGGTCCTGGAGGGCATGGGCATTCCGGCCTACTCTACGGCCAGAACAGGCTATTTTTCCGCGCCCGAGGTCAGGACCATTCTTGACTATCTGGCCATTTTGGACAATCCGGAGCAGGATATCCCCTTTGCCTCCGTGCTCAAGTCCGCCATCGGAGGCCTGAGCGCCGGGGATCTGGCCGAGATCCGCGTCATCAGCGGTACGCCGGCCTCGCGCAAGGGGGAGGCCAGGTTCCTGACCATGGCTGAGTGTGCCCGCCGCTATACTGAGCAGGGCGGGAACGAGGTCATCAGGGCCAAACTGCGGCGCTTTTTCCTTTTCTACAACGAGACCCGGGAAATGACCGCCTCCATACCGATCCATGAGCTCATCTGGCGCATCCTCACGGGCACCGGTTTCTTCGACTACGCCTCCGCCCTGCCCGGCGGCACCCAGCGGGCGGCCAACCTCCGCATGCTGGTGGAGAAGGCCATCGCTTACGAGGAGACAAGCTACGTCGGCCTCTTCAACTTCATCCGCTATATCGAGAAGCTGCAGACCTACGACGTGGACTTCGGCGAGGTCAATGTGATCGGTGAAAATGAGGACACGGTCCGCATTATCAGCATCCATAAATCCAAGGGCCTCGAGTACCCGGTGGTATTTGTCGCCGGCATGGGCAAGTCCTTCAATAAGCGCGACCTGTCCGCCCGTGTTCTGATCGACCCGGAGCGCGGCGTTGCCATGGACTATGTGGACATTGACCGGAGAACGGTCAGCACCACCCTCAAAAAGCAGGCTGTCCGCCGCAGGCTCATGCGGGAGAATGTGGGTGAGGAGATCCGCGTGCTCTACGTCGCCCTGACACGGGCCAGACAGAAGATGATCCTGACAGGATCCATCAAACAGAAGGAGCTGAACAATTACAGCCAGGTCGAGCCGGCGGACGGGAATCGCTTCACCTCCAACTATCTCCTGAACGCCGCCTGCCCCTGGGCCATGATCCTTCCCGCTTCCCTGCAGTTGCAGAAGGCAGGCGGGGAGGAGAGATATCCCAGGACGATCACATTGGTCTATCCGACGGAGCTGGCAGCTGCCGACGTCCGGGAGGGCGTGAGCAGGCAGGAAGTGGTCGCTGGCCTGCGCAGCCTCGATCCCTCCCTTGTCTGGGACGAGGAAATGAAAGCCGTCCTGGACACCCGCTTCCCCTATAGCTATCCCTATGCCGGTCGAGAGAGCCTGCCGGTCAAGGTATCTGTGACAGAGCTCAAGAAAGCCCACATGCATGATGAGGAGGCGGCAGATCTGGTGGCCTCAGGCGGTGGAGAAGCCTGCATTGCGGCGGATCCGGCTGCTTCGGTGATGGAGAAAGCTTTTGCCGCGTCTGCGGATCCGGCTGCTTCGGTGATGGAGAAAGCTTTTGCCGCGTCTGCGGATCCGGCTGCTTCGGTGATGGGAGAAGCTTTTGCCGCGTTTGCGGATCCGGCTGCTTCGGCGATGGAGGAAGCCATTGTCGCTTCTGCGGGTCCGGCGGCCTCAGCCGAAGAGAAAGCCTTCCAGGGGGGAGCTGCCGTACAGGGTGACCTGCCGGACGATCTCTACGTACCGGTCTTTGCCAGAACAGGTGATGATACCAGGGCTTACGAGGCGGACGATACGCCGGCCACGGTCCGCGGGTCCGCCTGCCACAAGGTCATGGAGCTCCTGGATTTCGACCGGTTCGGACTCGGGGAGGACGAGGCGGCCGCCCGGAGCGAAATCGACCGCATGCTGGCAGAGAACCGCCTTGCTGCGGAAGATGCCGCGCTGGTACAGCCGCGGGAGATTGCGGCCATGGCCGCCAGCCCACTGGGCAGGCGGATGGCTGCGGCAGCCTCACGCGGTGACCTTTTCCGCGAGCAGCCCTTCGTTCTCGGTGTTCCTGCCGGCGACTTAAGGCCCGGTTGGCCTGAGGACGAGCAGGTGATCGTCCAGGGAATCGTGGACGCCTTCTTCTTCGAGGAGGACCACATCGTCCTCATCGATTACAAGACTGACCGAATACCCCGCGGCAAGACCGGGGAGGCGGTGCTGGCCGGCCGCTACCGGGTGCAGCTGGACGCCTACCAGGAGGCCCTGGAGCGGGTCATCGGGCGAAAGGTCACGGAGAAGTATCTCTGGTCCTTCCACCTGGGCCGGGCGGTCCGGGTGTGAGGGCAGGAGTTTTCAGGCCTGGGACAGAAGAATCTTACATATTTGTGAAATGCCGGGAGTATTCCCCTGCCAGAGAATTCTATACTTGAAATATCGATTGAGATGGATTATGATTAGTTTGTTAATCTTAATCTTTCATGCCACATCTATGGAGGTATATCATGAAGAACTATTTTGATCTCAGCGGACAGGTCGCTATCGTAACCGGCTGCTCCACAGGCCTGGGTGTTCAGATGGCCCATGCTCTTGCCAACCAGGGCGCCAAGATCGTCGCCATTGCCCGCCGCAAGGAGCTGATCGACGCTGTCGCCAAGGAAATCGCTGACACCTATGGCGTCGAGACCATGGCTGTCCAGTGCGACATCACGGATACCGACAAGGTGAACGCTGCCGTGGATGCTGTCCTGGAGAAGTTCGGCCGCATCGACATCGTCATCAACAATGCCGGCACCGGCGCTGTTGCTCCCGCTGAGGACATCACTGATGCCCAGTTCGAGAACGAGATGCAGATCGA
>CACXEL010000184.1 GCA_902766655.1 uncultured Lachnospiraceae bacterium
GAAGCCTTCGTCAAGTCCAGACAGGGGAGCCTGTCCGGCACTTCGGACGCAAAGCAGTATGAGATCGCCGTGACGGACATCTGCTATATCGAATCGGTGGACGGAAAGACCTTCCTCTATGCGGGAGAGGGCGTTTACGAGACCCAATATCGGATCTATGAGCTGGAGGAAATGCTGAAGAACAGGCATTTCCTGCGGATATCCAAGCCCATGCTGGTGAACCTGATGAAGATCCGGGCAATCCAGCCGGCCTTCAACGGCAGGTTCACGGCAGTACTGAGCTCCGGGGAGAAGGTCGTCATTTCCAGAAATTATGTCAAGGCGCTCAAAGCGGCTCTGAAGGGAGAGTGAACCATGGAATTCAGGCGGTTTCTTGTAAACAGGCTGACGGTCTTTTTCATGCTTTCCACGCTGATCACGGTCGCGGTATCCCTGATCGGCTCCAGGTTCGACAGCGGTGCACTTTTCGGGTACGATGTTCTGCTTACACCGGTCAAATACGCTGGTCTCTGCATTCTGCCGACATTCGTCACGTGGTCGGGAAGAGAGCTTTCTGTTAAGGAGCTGCTTATCCGGAAGGCATGGATGCTGGTCCTGCTGGAAGCTGTTATTATGTTCGTTGCCTTCACGAGCCCCGTGATCGACACGGAGGACCCTGCGGTGGTCCTGACGATAATGGGCAGTGTGCTGGCGATCTTTGTACTCGTGAATGTCTTCCTCTGGATCAAGGATTCGGTCGAGGCCATCAGAATGAATCAGGATCTGGCTCAATATCAGATGCTTCGGAAGTGATTCGCAGGAAGCTCTGGTTCCGGCCTTCCGGATCCGGAGGTGATCCCCGCCCGTTACCGGCAGCTGAACGTGTGCCAACAGAAGGAGAGGACCAATGAACATTCGGACTATAGAGTTTTTTCTCACGGTCGCGGAGGAGAACAGCATTACGCGGGCCGCTGAGATACTTCATATTTCTCAGCCCACTGTGAGTCGTGACATAAAGGAGCTGGAAAAAGAAATCGGAAAGACTCTCTTTATCCGCACCAGCAAAAATGTGACCCTGACTCCGGACGGCCTGCTGTTCAGGGAGACGGCCAGGGATATGCTTGCCCTTTATCGGAAGGCGGTCAGCCAGAGGGCGGAGCCGACAGAATTGACCGGTGATATCTATCTGGGGGCCGGGGAGACAAATTCCTTCTCTTTTCTGGCGGAGATGATCCGGGTATTCCGTGAAGCGCATCCCAAGGTATGCTTCCATATCATCTCCGAGAATGCCGATGAGATCCGGGATGACATCGACAAGGGGACCCTGGACTTTGGCTTCGTCATGGAGTCAGGAAATCTGGACCCTTACGAGCGGTTGGAATTCGACCGCCCTGAGAGATGGGGAGTGCTGATTCCGGAGGACCATCCGCTGGCAGGGATTAAAAGCGTAAGTGCGAGAAAGCTTCTGCAGTATCCTCTGATCCTGCCAGAGAACCGGACTTTCCAGCAACAGCTCAGGGCATGGCTCGGCGGTGAACCGAATCTGGCTGCCACCTATAACCTGATCCGGAATGCCTTGTATCTGACCAGGAACGGAATGGGACTGATTATTTGTCTCAGCGATCCCTCCTACCGGGAGATGGGAATGGAGTTCATTCCTTTACTGCCGCTTCACACCGTATCGCCTGTTTTGATCTGGAAGAAGCGGCTCACTGCTTCCCCTGTGGCAGCCGCATTTCTGGAGTTTTTGAACGAATCAGAGGATATATGAAACTCCGGTACTCCTGAAAATGACATGTCAGAATATGAAAAGCCCGGCAGGAGCTGTGAATGATGTTCGTCATTCGCTGCCTCCGCCGGGCTTTCCTGTATAGTTTGGTCTCAAAGCTGTGAGTTGGCCTCCATGATCTCCTTCAGCTCGATATTGGGGTTGCGATAGCGGGCGTTTTCATTCGGTTCCTTGACGCAGATCAGTTTGATCGCAAGCCTGGGACATGCATGGGCGCAGCTTGTACAGTTGATACAATCTGTATAGTCGTAGACAGGGCGTCCGTTCTCAATAGAAATGCAGCCCTTGGGGCAGACCCGGGAGCAGATGCCGCAGCCGATACAATCATCGGTGACGCCGTAAAGAGGAAATGAGTACATGGGCCCCATTTTTTGAATCATACTCACATATCCCTGGTAGAAATCCGTCTCCTCCTTTGGAGCCGGCTGGACCAAGTGTCTGCAGGCGTCTATGTCGGCCTTTAAGGCTGCGATGTGCTCATCGACCTTTTTCTCCGGGTCAAGCTTTCGCTGGTCTTCCATGTCAAAAACGATGATGGCGTTGTCGAACATGATGATGGTGTTGATGTAGTCGACGCGTTTGCCCAGCCCCTCGACGAAGGCCTTGGTGCGCTCCGCAACACCGCCGTGGTGCATACCGTATGTGACGACAATGTAGAAATAGTCCGTCTCGAAGGTTGAGGAGCGGATGAATTCCTTGACCAGATCTGGCATTTCAAACTCAAACAGCGGGCAAACGATGCCGATCTTGTCCGCCTTATAGACACGTTCCGGTTTTTTCATCTCCTGAGGGATACTTATCTGCCGGGAATCCAGGTGCTTGGCTACGTAGAGGCTGTTGCCGGTGGCAGTGAAATAGAAGACCATTGAGATTCCTCCTGTGAGAGCTTTGGGCATTCGAGGTATAAGAATTGTGCATGTAATCTATGAATGATGGATGCATGTCCGGTTGAGTAAACCATATCATGACATAACTGAAATGTGAAATATTGTTTTTAAATGCTTTGCTATACATAAAATGAATTGCCATACGACTCTTTTTATCAGAATATAATCATTGGAAGGTGTGGCACTGCTGGTGTATAATGAGTTCAGGATACCGGAAGCTGGTGCCTTCCGGAAACGAAAAGTCTCCATGGCAGAGAAATGCAAGCAGTACACAGGAGGTAACATATGATTTACAGGGATTTTCAGGGTATCAGGCTGTCGGCTCTGGGCTTCGGCGCCATGCGCCTGCCGGTGATCGACGGTGACGACGGCAGGATAGACGAGGCCGCCGCTCTTAACATGGTGGACACAGCCATGAAGAACGGCATAAACTATTATGACACCGCATGGGGATATCACGGTGAGAACTCTGAGCTGGTCCTGGGAAAGGCCCTGGCACACTATCCGAGGGATACCTTTTATCTCGCAACCAAGTGCCCCTGCTACGACCCGTCCAACTGGGGCAAGGTGGAGGAAATCTTCGAGCGGCAGCTGGAGAAGCTGGGCGTCGA
>CACXEL010000185.1 GCA_902766655.1 uncultured Lachnospiraceae bacterium
ACAGCGCTGAAATGCATCCGCTCAAGCCTCCGAATGCACAAATCGGCCCCGGGGCATCCTTTTCGCGGATGCCCCGGGACCGGTCAAAGAATCCGGTTGCTGCCCATGAACGTCAGGCGGCCGTCCCCCGAAACCCGCCCTCGTTCTGCCGTACATTCTGTCATCGGATCCGTTCACTCCACGTCCGTGTCAAAATAGTAGGCCTGGAAGATGGCTTTGGCCTCGTCCCCCGTCACGAAGGAAATGAAGTCCGCCGCCGCGGCCCGCTCCGCCTCATCGGCCTCCTCGTTGACGACCTGGGCGATGGGATAGATGACGTTCCCGCTCAGGTCATAGCTCACGTACTCGAGGATGTCCAGCTGGTCCTCGTAGCCGTAAGTGTCGGAGTAATAGGTCGTGCCTACCTCGCAGGAGGCCTCCACGACGGCGGCCAGGACCTTGGATACATTTCCCTGCTCGGAGATCTCAACGCCGCCCAAAGCCTCAGAGACCTGGGCAGTCGTGATATCGGCCGCCCCGTCAACATCATAGCCGGGAAGGAGCCCTGCGTTGATCATTGCCACGCGTGTGTACCGGCCGACCGGAACGGAGCCGTCTGCCAGGGCGATGCTCTCCGCGTTCGCAATGTCGGACAGGCCGGTGACGGCTGTGCCGGAATCCTTGCGGGTCACCACCACGACCTGGTTGTTGACCACGTTGGCCCTGGTCCCCTCGACCACGAGGCCATCCTCGTCCTGGAGCTTGTTCATCTGCTTCTGGGCGGCCGAGAAAAATACGTCGCAGGGCGCGCCGTTCTCGATCTGGGTCAGCAGTGTGCCCGAACTGTCGGCATTGTAGACGATGCTGACTTCCGGATGAATCTCATTGTAAGCGGACGCCACCTCCTGCATGACTGTGTTCAGGGACGCGGCGATGAAAACGGTGATCTCCGTCCCTTCCTCAGAGCCTGTTTCCGGAGCCTCCGCGGGCTCTGTCGCCTCCTCGGCAACCGTCTCAGCGGTCTCCTCCGCAGCTGCCTCTTCCGCGACTGCTGCCCCGGCGGTCTCCTCCTTAGCGGTCTGGCCGGCATCGGTGCCCGACGAGCCACCGCAGGCGGTCAGAACGGCCATCACAAAGACCATCGAAAGCGCAGCTATTTTCTTTTTCATGGTAAATAACCTCCTTCAAGCTGTTGAAGATTTCATTCCTACAGACCATTATGCGCCACATATAGCGATTTGTAAACAAAAAGTAATCGGTAGGGCCAAAGAATGGCTGGTTTGCCTGTACACTGTACCCTTCGGCTCCGTCAAGCCAGGATCTGCGGATGCAGGCCTCCTGTTTTCCTCCCCCCGGCACTTCGCTCATCTGGCCGGGAGAAATAAGCAGCCGCCACCGCACTTATCCGGAGACAAAGCTGAAGACCGCAGGCATCCTGCTTCAGATGCCTGCGGTCTTCAGTTTTCATCCTTCGGAAGGCCGGCTCACCCGGAGACTCTCTCCAGCATGACCTCCAGCCTGCCACCGCATACCATGGCCTCCTCGTCCTCCGAAGACGCCATGAGGTCCTGATGGAGGATGACCGGTCCGGCTGTGCTTTTTCCCAGCATATCCCTGGCCGCCAGGGTGATCTCCCACTCCTCGGCCCCGCCGCCGATCGTACCGATGCAGCGGTCCGCCGTGATGAGCATTTTCGTACCCACGTTCCTTGGACCTGAGCCCTCCCTGCCGATGATGGTGGCCATGACGCAGGGCAGGGCTTCGCCGGAGAGAATGGCCTTCAGCATATCCCGCTGGAAGCCGAAGGACCGCCTGTCCTCATTTTTCACCTGGATGATCTCCGCCAGGATGGATACCGCGATCTCCCCGGGCGTCTCCGCGCCGATGGAAAGGCCGATCGGTGTGTGGACCCGGTCCAGAAAATCCGCGGCCACCCCTTCCTCCAGAAGCCTCTGTTTGACCATGGCGACCCGGCGGCGGCTGCCCATCATGCCCACGTAGGCACAGGGTTTGCCCTCGATGGCCCTGAGGCACTCGCGGTCCCAGCGGTGGTCCCGGGTAACGATCACGAAGAATGTGTCCTTGTCGCCGGGCACCCTGGCAAGGCCCTCCTCGAATGGGGCGCAGATCACCTCGTCGGCGCCCTTCCGCCAGGCACTCTCCGCGAAGGATTCCCGGTCCTCGAGCACAGTCACCGAAAGGCCGACCAGCTTGCCCAGGGCAACCACCTGCATGGACACGTGCCCGCCGCCGCAGATGACCAGCCGCTTTTCACCGCCCAGGGCCTCCCGGTATATCCGCCGGCCGTCACGGACAAGAATGCCTGCCTTATCAAAAACGGCCAGGTCCGGATAAGCGGTTCCAAGATAGCCGCCCGGCGCGGAGGTCCAGACCAGTTCCCCGTTCTCGACCAGGGCCTTTTCTCCCGCGCCGGGGCCTTCCGCCACCGTGAGGGCGATGTGTTCGCGGTTAGGATTCCTCCGGCTGACTGCTTCGTAGAATGCTTTCATTTTTCGCTTCCTCTACCTGCCGAACCCGCAGTTCGGGAAAATGCAGACCGGGCAGTTGAGGCACAATCCTCCCTCCCCCAACCGGTCGAAATCAGACTTTTCAAGGACCTCCCCCGCCATGATCCGCGGGAGGACCAGGTCAAAAATGGTGCGCTTTGCGTACATGACGCAGCCGGGCAGGCCCAGGATGGGGATATTGTCCTCCCCCTTGTAGGCCAGCATGAACATGGCGCCGGGCAGGACGGGCGCACCGTAGGTCACCACCCGGTCCGCCACCGTCCGGATGGCCAGGGGCGTCCGGTCGTCGGGATCGACGCTCATACCGCCGCTGCAGAGGATCATGTCCGCACCGGCCTCGAGGAGGTGCCGAATGGCTGCCTCGGTCATCTCAGCAGCATCGTTCGAGAGCTCATGGCCGACGATCTCCGTGTCGAATCCGGCCAGCTTGTCCAGAAGGACCGGTGTGAAGGTATCCTGGATCCTGCCGTAGTATACCTCGCTGCCGGTGGTCACAATGCCCACCTTCCTGTGCCGGTAGGGCAGCAGCGAGAAGATCTGTCCGCCGGCGGCTGCCTCCCGGGCTTTTTCCATCTTTGCTTTCTCAATAATCAGGGGAATGACCCGCATGCCGGCCAGCTTATCCCCCTTCTTCACAGGGAAATTGCCGTGGCGGGAGGCGATCATCATCTCCCCCAGAGCGTTGACGGCCAGAAGCCGGCCGCTGTCCACCTTGAATACGCCCGGACAGTCGGCGATGAGCTCGATTTTGCCCTCGCTGACGGGGCCGGGGTGCATGTTGTCATTTATGCTGATGTCACAGAGCACCTGAGCCGCATCGTTCTCGTGGAGCATGGTCTCGTCGACCTCCCAGATGTAGACGTGCTCCTTGCCGACCGAGAGCAGGACCGGCACGTCCTCCTCGGTGATGATATGCCCTTTCTTAAAGACCGGTCCCTTCTTCACGCCCCGGATGATCTGGGTAATGTCGTGGCAGAGCATCTGGCCGACCGCATCCTCGGTGTTCATAAGCTTCATAGTGTATCCTCCTGCGCCGGCATTACCTGCCGCTTACTCAGTGTACCACATCCATTGCTTTTTGAAAACAAATCGATTCCGGGATTTGGGATTCATATCTTTTTCACATACACGTTTTACACTGACCGTGCTACAATATCGGTAACTGCTCAGCGCACCCGCGGGCTGCAGTCAGATACGCTTTGCCGGGGATTGGAAGCGCTGACCACGTAAACAATGTCGAAAGGAAAACCCACCTATGGTCGGAAATGTCTTTTATTTTGAATGGGAAGTACGCCTCATGGAGGCCCTTCAGGCTCTCCTGCCCGCCTGGCTCATCTCCGTCATCTCCCAGCTCTCCCTCCTCGGAGAGTCGACGCTCATGGTCGTCATTCTCGGCTTCCTCTACTGGAGCTGGGACAAGAAGGCCGGCCGCTCCGTGGGTCTGAGCCTCCTGACCGCCTGCATCTGGAACCCCATGATCAAGAACGTCTTCCTCCGCCGCCGGCCCTACTTTGACAACGAGGGCATTTCCCTCTACCGGCTGATCGAGAAGGACGCGGACATGTACGATATCGCCGCCCAGGGCTTCTCCTTCCCCAGCGGCCACTCGACCAGCGCCGTAGCCACCTATGGTTCCCTCTACACCCTCTTCCGGAAGCGCTGGCTCGGCATCCTGGCCATCGTCCTGCCCCTCCTGGTCGGGTTCTCCCGCGTCGTGGTGGGCGCCCACTATCCGACGGACGTGCTGGCAGGCTGGGCCCTGGGCGCGGTCGTCATTTTCCTCGTCCCCTTCCTGGAGCAAAAGATCGGCGACCGCAGAATCCTCTACGCCGTCCTGCTCGTGAGCGGCCTTCCGGGCTTCTTCTACTGCACCAGCGACGATTTCTACAGCGCTTTCGGGCTCCTCGCCGGCTTCATCCTGGGCACCCTCTTTGAGGAGAAATACGTACAGTTCAGGAACACGCGCGAGCCTGTCCGCATGGTCCTCCGCGTTCTGGGCGGCGGCGCCATCTATCTCTCCCTCAACACGATCCTCAAGCTCCCCTTCTCCAGGGCCTTCCTGGATTCGGGCACCCTGGCCGCCCACCTGGTGCGGACCGGGCGGTATTGCCTCATCATCTTCGTGGTGATCGCGCTCTATCCCCTTCTCTTCGACCGCTTCTTCGTAAAAAAGGAAAAATGAAAACAGGCCTTGGCGCACCACGCAGAAAGCCCGGCAGCACGTCACTGTGCTGCCGGGCTTTACTGTTCACCTGAGTCCCGCGTCCCCGAAAAAGGTTTCGTAGCTCACGCGGGCATACTCCGCGACCGCCTGTTGAAGGCGCTCATAGCGTTCAAGGATATCCCGGCACCGGTCCGTGATGCCGGCGCCGCCGCCTTTCTTCCCGCCCGGCTGCCGCTGTACGAGCCGTGTCCCGACCACCTCCTCGGCCTGGGCTATCATGCTCCACCCCTTGCTGTAGGAGATGCCCGTTTTCGCGCAGGCCTCTCTCACCGACCCCAGCCGGTCGATCTGCTTGAAGAGGGTGACCGTGCCAGGGCCGAAGAAGGGCTTGTCCGCCACAAGCTGGACCTTGACCGCGCAGTAGATCTCGTCCGGGCGGCGCTTCCTGAGCAAGCGCTCCGCCTCATCGGCATCCTTAACGCCGGCCAGAACCCCCTCGTCCTCCACCTCAGCAAAGACCGGAGGGGAATCCAGGGACCAGATTGCCCCTCTCATGCCATCCTCCCCTTCGTAAGCGAGGATGGCCGGAAGGACTTCCGCACCGAGGAGGACAGGATGGCCGGCCCGTCCATGGCAGCTGGGCAGGACGACCGCTCCTTCCGTTCCGGACATGATCCGCAGTGTCTCGTCCGTGAAGAATGGCCGGTCCCCGGGGCAGACAAAGACCCTGTCGCAGCGGTCCAGCAGGTAGGCCAGGCCTATCTTGACGGAGTCCAGCATCTGGGTCCGGGCATGGTCTTCATTTCTGAGAAAGGTGACGCCGCGGTACCTGAGGTCCCGTTCCAGCTCCTCGCCCCGGCAGCCGGTCACCATG
>CACXEL010000186.1 GCA_902766655.1 uncultured Lachnospiraceae bacterium
AAGGACCGTCCCTGCCTGTCAAAAAGGCTGTCCCTGATTCTCCTTCCTGCCCAAGTCTATCCTACCATAAACGGCGGGGGACTGCCATGAATCCTGGTTATACCTCTGTAAACAGCGGGAATTGGATTTATTTCCCGCGGGGGAGTACCATGTAGTCACAAGGAAAAAACACAGAGGTGGGAATCAGGGACGGACCTTTTTCCCATTCTGGGAAAAAGGTCCGTCCCTGATTCCCACCTCACCCGATAATGAAGGAGGAAATAAAAATGGCAAACGTGAACGCCCTTATGATGGACCCGTCCGACAACGTAGTGACCTGCGTCAGGGAAGTCAAGGCCGGTGAGGAGGTCGTCTACCGCTGCGGCGAGGAGATCCTGAACCTGACCGCCCGCGAGGATATCCCCTACTGCCACAAGATCGCTCTCTGCGACCTGGCGGAAGGCGCCGACGTCCACAAGTACGGCGAGCTGATCGGCCGGACCAACAAGGCCGTGGAGAAAGGCTGCCTCGTCAACCACGAGAACATCTACTCCGTCCCCAGGGATTACGACAGCGAGCTGGTCGCAGAGACAGGCGAGGAGGAGGTCCTTCCCCTGGTCGAGACCGAGTCCGGCATGAAGTTCTGGGGCTACCGGCGTGCGGAAGGCCGTCCGGGCATCCGCAACCACGTCCTCATCCTGCCCACCTGCGCCTGCGGCTCCGAGAGCTCCCGGATCGTGGCCAGCCAGGTCCGGGGCGCCGTCAACATCGTCTTCAACACCGGCTGCTCCGACGTCGCCGCCAACACGGCCATGTCCCAGAAGGTCCTGACAGGCTTCGCCTGCAACCCCAATGTCTACGGCGTCGTCATCATCGGCCTCGGCTGCGAGACCGTCGGCCACAAGCTCCTCCGCGAAAAGATCCAGAAAATGACGACCAAGCCCGTCGTCTCCTTCGGCATCCAGGACGAGGGCGGCACCCTCAAGACCATCGAGAAGGCCGTCCGCGCCGCCAGGGACATGGCCGCCGAGGCGGGCATGCAGCAGAAGGAGCTCTTCGACATTTCCGAGTTCTTCATGGGCATCGAGTGCGGCGGCTCCGACGCCACCAGCGGCATCGCCTCCAACCCGGCCGTCGGCGAGCTCTCCGACCTCCTGGTCGACCTGGGCGCCACCACCATGATGAGCGAGTCCATCGAGTGGATCGGCGGCGAGCACGTGGTGGCCAAGCGCGCGGCCTCCCCGAGGATCCACACCGAGATCATCGAGGTCTGCCGGGCCTATGAGGACCACTTAAAGGCAGCCGGCCAGGACTGCAGGGCCGGCCAGCCCACACCGGGCAACAAGGCGGGCGGTCTCTCCACCCTGGACGAGAAGTCCCTCGGCTGCATCCGCAAGGGCGGCACAAGACCCGTTGTGGAGGTCCTCGAGCAGGCGGCCAGGCCCACGAAGCGCGGGGCCCTGGTCATGGATACCGCCGGCTACGACATCTCCTCCGTCACCTCCATGGTGGCAGGCGGCTGCCAGGCTGTCATTTTCACCACCGGCCGCGGCACGCCCACCGGCAACGCCATCGCCCCGGTCCTCAAGGTGACCGCCAACGAGATCACCTACAAGAAGATGGAGGACAACATGGACGTGGACCTCTCCGCCATCGTGCGCGGCGAGAAGACCTACCAGGAGATGGGCAGGGAGCTCCTCTCCGCCATCCATGACGTCTGCAACGGCAAGCTGACCAAGGCGGAGGCCTACGGGTTCTCGGACATCGCCGTCGACCACGTCTGCAGGTTCGTGTAATAGATTTTGAGAAACAGGGACGGTCCTTTTTTCTCAAAATTCAGAGATTTTGAGAAAAAAGGACCGTCCCTGTTTCTCAAAATCCCCCCCCCGCTATAGAAAGGAGATAAGAAAATGAAGGCACTCATCGGCAAATGGACCAAACTCAGCTTATTCACCCGCATCATGATCGGTTTCGTCATCGGTATCGTTTTCGGCCTCGTCGCAGGCGAGAAGGCATCCTCGGTGGCCTTTCTCGGCACGATCCTGACCAGACTTCTCACCATGGTGGTCGCCCCCCTGGTCCTCGGACTTCTCATCTGTTCCGCGGCTGACGTCAAGGACTTCAAGACCCTGGGCAAGATCGGCGGCAAGACTCTGGCCATCTTCCTGGGCGGCACGGCCTTCGCGGTCGCCATCGGCCTCGTGGTCTGCAATTTCCTGCAGATCGGCGCCGGCTTCGTCATGGACTCCAGCGTGACCTACGACGCCAAGGAGATCCCGAGCATCACCGAGACCCTGCTCAACATCATCCCCACCAACCCCTTCAACGCTCTTTCCACCCAGAACCTGCTGCAGATCATCTTCTTCGCCCTCCTGCTCGGCTTCGCGCTGATCACCCTCGGCGAGAAGGGCGACCCGGTCCTGAACTTCTTCCGCTCCTGGACCGACGCCTGGAAGGAAATTACGAACATCGTCCTCGAGTTCACCCCCTTCGGCGTCTTCGGCCTCATGGCTGACATTGTCGGCAAGTACGGCCTCAGCGTCATGCTGCCCTACCTCAAGACCATCTTTGCCTGCTACCTGACCTGCTTCCTCTACACGGTCTTCGTCCAGGGCGGTCTCATGGTCGGTCTCTACGCCAAGATCAGCCCGATCAAGTTCTTCGCCACCATGAAGGAAGCCATGCTCTTCGTCTTCGCCACCTGCTCCTCGGTCGCCACGATCCCGATCAACCTCAAGTGCACCAAGAAGCTGGGCGTCAGCGACAAGATCGCGGACTTCGTCATCCCCTTCGGCGCCGTCATGAACATGAACGGAACGGCCATCTATGAAGCCGTCGCCGTCATCTTCGCCTCCCAGGTGTTCGGTATTCATTTGACAGTGACCCAGCAGATCATGGTCATGGTCACCGCCGTGCTGGCCTCCGTCGGTACCGCCGGCATCCCGGGCTCCGGCCTGGTCATGCTGACCATCGTCCTGAACGCCGTCAACCTGCCGCTGGAGACCATCGCCCTCCTGGCCGGCATCGACCGGATCCTCAACATGGCCCGCGTTATCCCGAACATCGTCGGTGACGCCGCTGCCGCTGTCATGGTCGCCAAGAGCGAAGGTGAGCTGCATCCTGAACTGGTCACCGAGGAATAAGAGTAAAATCCTTTTTGACAGACAGGGACGGTCCTTTTTTCTCAAAATCAAAGGTTTTGAGAAAAAAGGACCGTCCCTGTCTGTCAAAAAATGCCCAGGATCAGACGTCGGTGTCCTCGGGCTCCCGGTCGAGGTCCTCCCGGCGCTTCTGGGTGGCCCTGGCGACCAGGCTGAGGGAGACCATGAGGACGATGAAGAGCACGACGAAGGTGATCCCGGCCGCCATGAGGCAGGTCCTGATGGCCTCGGGCTTCCGGAAATAGGCCGTCATGAAGACGACGCCCGAAAAGACAAGCGCGCCGAGGGCGGAGAAGGCGGCGTTGGTCTTCGTGTCCATCCGGTAATTCCTGGACCAGATGCCCTTCCTGAGGCAGGCCACGCAAATGTAAACCGCCAATACCATGAAAATGATCCACTCCCCGGCCAACTGCTCCCAGGACCGGCCCATGATCTGCTGGATCAGGATGGCGGCCAGCAGGGCCCAGAATGCGAACCAGCAGCCGTTCCGCTCGATCTTCAGAAGTTCGGCTTCCTGTCTCTCGTCAAGCATGTTCTTATTTGTTTTCATTTTCCTCTTCCTCCCAGAATAAATCGTTCAAAGTGACACCCAGCGCTTTGCAGATGTCGATGCAGAGTTTGATGGACGGGTTGAAATCGCCGGCCTCTATGAGGCCGATGGTCTGCCGCGTCACACCGGCTTTTTGGGCCAGGTCGGTCTGGGACATGCCCAGTTCGATGCGCCTGAATTTCATCTTCAGATTTCTCATGGCGTTTTCACCTCCTGTGATGTTAAGTATATATTGCATCGGGGAGGATGTCAAGTATATATTGCATATGTAATGTAAATTTTTTAAAAGCAATTTTTACTGGGCGAGGGAGGGGATTTTGAGAGGCAGGGACGGTCCTTTTTTCTCATTTTTTCGAAGAATACGAAAAAATGAGAAAAAAGGACCGTCCCTGCCTCTCAAAATTATTTCAGGTTCTTCAGAACGGGCATAAGCGCCTTCAGCACCTCGTAGTAGCCGTCAGCGTAGAAATGCATACCTTCCACGGTATACTCCTCCTTGAGCCGGCCCTTCTCGTCGGTGATCCCGGCGTTCAGGTCCAGGAATGTTGCGCCGTACTTGTCCGCCAGGGCGTGCACGCCCTCGCTGGCCGCGCGGATGCGTTCATTCGTGCGGTGCCTGAAGACCTCCTTCATGTAGGGGATCTTCGCGGCATCCGGATTGACCGGATAGTAGGCGAGGAGGAAGATCTTCGTCTCCGGCAGGCGCTCCTTGATGCGCTTCAGAATATCCTCGTACCGGCCCAGCAGGGCGGCCTGGTCGTAGTCCGGGCCGTTCAGGTCATTGGTGCCGATGTTCAGGAAGAGGTAGGCCGGCTCCAGGTCGAAAATGCACTCATCCAGCACCTCCGCCATCTGGGACGTGGTGAACCCGCCCACGCCGCGGTTGTAGATCACATAGGGCAGCTGGAAGTCCAGCAGGAACTCGCCGATCGGGAACTGCTCCATGAGGCTGGAGCCGGCGAACACGATCTGGCCCTTGCGCGCGAAGGGGTTCAGGCGGCGGAAGCGCTCCACCTTGGTCATCTGTTCGTTGCGGTTCATTTCCATGATGATCTTGCCGACTTCTCTCTCGTCCATTTTGATGATCCTCCTGATGTCTTGTAGTATCTTTTGTCCTATTATAGCACACCTGTGAACGGGCGGCGGTCTTTTTTGACAGTCAGGGACGGTCCTTTTTTCTCAAAAATCTCCGGTTTTTGATAAAAAAGGACCGTCCCTGACTGTCAAAAAAATCTCCGCTTATTGATAAAAAAGGACCGTCCCTGACTGTCAAAAAGGCGTCCCCGGATTCCCCGGCAGTGGCCTCATTTGCAGGCAGCGTCGGCGGCCTTCATGGCGATGGGCGTCATGATGAAGGCGACGATGTAGAGAATGATGTAGAGTGGGATGAAGGTCCCGAAAAATGCCCCCCAGAAGGCGCCCAGCTGGTGGGCCATGGCCAGATTGAAGAGGGACAGCGGCGCGCCGATGCCGATGGTGAAGAGCAGACAGACCGGCAGGCTCCCGACCAGGCTGCCCGGGAGGCTCTGGGGATCAAGCCCGAAGAGCTTTGCGAAGCCGGCCTGCAGCCCCATGACGGGGAAGATCACGTTGATCAGGAAGGCCAGGCAGAAGCCGATCAGGATATTGGACAGCAGGTTGGGAAAGAAAACGATGGGCTGGCCCGACAGCAGGGCTGCCGAGACCGACATGACGATGGCCATGGGAAGGTCCAGTACCAGGTTGAAGATCACGATCCACTTTGCGCTCGGTTTTTGCATTTTTATCTCTCCTCTCAGTTGTGATGGATTGTCCATATCTTATTATAATGAATCACCGCGGGATAATTACGACCTGTTTTGTGCATTGGCATGACATTTTTTATTACGTACGACTGCAGGGGGGCTTTTTGCAAAGCAGGGAGGGGCTTTTTTAGAGGCAGGGAGGGCCTTTTTTTGAGAAAAAAGGACCGTCCCTGCTTCTCAAAAAAGGCCTGCAACAATCCGGCTCCCCTGCGTTTATTGTCATCAGAAACAGAAAAAACACCTCTTTATGAAGGGAGCTTCACTATGATTACCTATCCTGCGCTGTATATGTTCGTCGGTCTCAATCTTCTGATCCTCGGCGTTCTCTTCCTGATCATCCAGGTCCGGAGGAAGACGGGCTGGCTGGAATTCCTCGGCCTGGTCGTATGGCTGGCCTTCTCCTGGTACTATGGGCTGCGCATTTCCAAACATCTGCCCTACGATCTCTGGAGCCGGCACTATCTCCTGGCCCTCTTCCTCACGGTCTTCTACGGATTCGGGCAGTATATCTCCGTCATCGGGGTCTTCATCGGCGGTGTGGTTTTCGTGGGCCAGCTCCTGGACCCTGATATCGAGACCGACAAGTCCGGGAAATGCAAACAGAAAGCCCCCGCACCCGCACCGACCCTCTCGCCGTGGCTGATCTGGACAACCGCCATGGCGGTCGGCATTCTCAGCGGCGTGCTCCTCAAGGCGGGCATGCTGCCGCATCTTTCCAGGGTGATGGGACTTGAGACGGAGTTCATTTATCGGAAGGTACTCCACCTGCAGCCTTACTTCCCGTCCGTCTATATGCCGGCGGCCGGCATCGCCGCGGGGACCATCGTCACGGCCTGCATCACACCGGTCTACCGGAGGTCCGCTTCCACGGTCCTGGGACTTCCCGTCCTCGTCCTGGTGCCGGTACTGACGGCCGTCCTTGCCCCGCTGGTCGATTTTGGGGGCAGTATGCTGGTCATTGTGCTGGTGATGGCAGCCTTTCAGATGAAGGATTCGGACTACGGCATTCGCAGGAGGAACTGCCTCCCCTTCGTCCTTTCGGCGCTGGCCATCGGGGCCCTGTCCGGGCTTTATTTCCAGGCGGGCGGGGTGACATTCGCGGATGAGAAGGCATTCGCCCTTGTCGGCGGCCTGGTCGCCGGCATCACGATCGCCTGTCTGGGCTTTGTCTCCTATGTCAGTCAGGACAACAAGTTCAGGGCCCTCTTTTTCCTGGGATTCATTCCCTTCTGTACGCCGGGGTTTGGGGGGTTGGT
>CACXEL010000187.1 GCA_902766655.1 uncultured Lachnospiraceae bacterium
AAGGACCGTCCCTCAGTGTCAAAAAGGACTCTCCCCAATTCTCAAAAAACCGTCTCACATCCCAATCAGATCGAACCTCTCGAACCCGATCGTCACCCGGTGATCCCTTCTCCCGACCGGATATCTGATGATCACCGACCTGAGGCTCTGGCTGTAATACCAGCCAGCCCCGGCCTCCTCGAACCGCCTTCGGTGCAGGAAATGCGCCATTTCCTCCCCGTCCAGCAGCACATAGTAGGGCGCCCGCTCCCGGCAGATGACGTCCAGCTCGACGTCCTCGACGGGACTTTCGTAAGCCCCTTCCCCGCGGAAGCTGATGACCGTCCGCACCCCTGCCTTCATTTCGATCCGGGTCTTCCGGTATACCCCGGCCAGGTAGTCGTTGGAAATGCCGTCATCCTCGTACATCTCGAACTCCCCGTCGACGTCCGGCGCGAGCAGCACCTTCAGGTGCCGCACCGACTCCTTCGAAAGGCTCAGAATATCCTCCGCGGACATGGGCACGATGGCCCCCGACTTCACGAAGAGCGGCACGGACCCCAGCCCGACCGGGACCTCGACCCGCGTGCCCTGCTCATAGGGCTCCCGGGTGTAGAAATCGTACCATCTCACGCGCGCGTCGCCGGTGTCGGGCAGGTAGACCGGCCGCACCGTCTGCCCCTTCTCCACCACCGTGGCGGCCAGGAGGCCGTCGCCCCACATGAAGTCCACGGCTTCCTGCCAGGTGCGGGGGTCATTTGTGAACGCGGAGACCAGGGCCTCCATGATGGGCAGGCCCTCCTCGTGGGCTCGGTACATGAGGGAGTAGAGGTAGGGGCTCATGCGGTAGCGGAAGCGGATCGCGTCCCGGATATACCCGGTCATGTCCCCGTACATCCAGGGCTCGGTCACGGTGTTGTCCGTGTTTGTCGAGTGGATGGAGAACCGCGGCTGGAAAATGCCGTTCTGCACCCACCTCACCAGCAGTTCCGCCTCCGGCGCCGGCCCGAAAAATCCGCCGATGTCGCAGCCGTTATTGGCCACGCCGGACAGCCCCATCCCGAGAATGGTGGCGATATTGTACCTGAGCGTGTCCCAGCCTGTCATGTTGTCGCCGGCCCAGACCTGGGCGTAGCGCTGGATCCCCGCGTGCCCGCTCCGGCACACGGAAAATGGCCGGACACCCGGAGCCACCTCGAGGCTGGCCTCGTTGGACAGCCTGCACATGAGGCCCGGCATGACGGACTTGAGCGCCCCGATGGTCCCGCGCCTGTCCCGGGAAATGAAGCCACTCCCGCCGCAGTCACCGGCTAAGCAGCCATCAAGACTGTCCGCCGCTTCCCGCCGGCCTCCCGCGGAGCAGCCGTCAGGGCAATCGGCCCCGCGCCACCCCTCAAAATCCACCGGCGAATCCTTGTCGACGATGGAGTCATACTCGCAGTTGTCGTTCCAGATCGACTCACACCCATATGTAAGCAGGCTCTTCTTCAGATACTCCTTCCACGCCTCCCGCGCCGCGGGCTTTGTAAAATCCACAAAGAGCCCCTTTCCTCCCCACCAGGTCCCGACGGCCAGGCCGTCCAGGCTGCCCTTGCCCTCGGGGGCGTCGGGGGAGGCGGCGAGGAACATGCCGCGGGCCTTCATTTCCATGAGGAGCGGGTGGACCAGGAGCATGCCGGGCTTCACGTTGGCGGAGACGACGATGCCGCGGGCCTTCATTTCCGCGAACCAGGCCGCCGGGTCCTTGAAGCGGCGCCTGTTCCAGGTGAAGGAGCAGCGCCTGATGCCCTCCGGCGTATCGACGGCGCAGTACCCCGATGACAAATGAAACCCGTCGATGGGAATCCCTTCCTCCCTGGCTGTGTCTATAAAGGAGAGCACTGCCTCGTCGCAGTCCCGCGGCAGCTCCGGGTAGTACATGGAGGAGCCCAGGTAGCCCAGGGCGGCCCTGGGCAGCATGGCGGACTTGCCCGTGAGGTCCGTGTACCGGCGGATCACGTCGCGGAAGGCAGGTCCTGCGATCAGGAAGAGGTCCACGTCGCCGGAGTCCGCGCAGAAGGTGGCGTGGCGGTGCCAGTAGTTGCGGAGCTCGCGGCCCATGTTGAAGGTGCACTCCGCTGTGCAGTGGTAGAAATAGCCCACCGCCTTCTTCGACGCCCCCTGCAGTTTTATATAGAAGGGAATGTGTTTGTAGAGGCTGTCGGTCTTCGCCGGATCGTACCCCAGGGAGTCGCCGGGGGCCATGGTCATGAACTCGCCGGCCTTGTCGAGGCCGCCGGTCTTCTCGCCGAAGCCGTAGAAATGGTCGTCATTTTCGATCCGCGCCGCGTGCAGCCGCCGGCCGTTGCCGTCCTCCCGGAAGGCCAGGTCCGGAATATCCTCGTGGAGCAGCGTGCCCTCCCTGTCAAATACAGACAGGTAAAACGGATCTTTGTGCACGACCACCTTGAGCTCCCTGCCCGCAAGGACCGCTTCCGCCGGCCCGTCGGTCAGTTCCGCAGGCGCCACTGCGACCTTCTTCCGTTCCCCTTTCATGAATTCGTCAGTCCGGGATTCCCAGGCCGTCATGACGAGGCTGTAGGAGGCTTCGTCCCAGTCCCCGTCAAATCCCGCCCGGATCCGCAGAATGTGGTCCGTCAGGAACCAGACGCGGATTTCCGCCCCGTCCGTTGGGATCCTGTAGCAGTTCGTCCCGGCCGTCACCGGACCGGCAGAGTAGCATATCTTCATAGCGTTCCTTCCTTAATTATACTGACGCAGGGGCTGGCGGACGCGGGGCGGGCGGTTCCTCTGCCAGGGGTTCTGGACAAGGGTCCGGCCGCCAGAGGACTCCTCTTTATGGGAGGCTTCCGCTCGCGTGGCGCGGGCGCGGAGAGGGCGGTTCCTCTGCCAGGGGTTCTGGCAAGGGTCCGGCCGCCAGAGGTCTCCTCTTTACGGGACGCTCCCGCTCGCTCGGACTGGCAGCGGTACAGGTGGGGGGCGGGGTCCGGCTGCGTGAGGCTGCCGGACCCGCGTCCCCACGTAGGACTTTCGGGCTTTGCCCGAAAGTCTAGTACCGGCCGTCCTCGGACGCCCGTAAAGAGGAGACCTCTGGCAGCCTGACGTTGGGAGCGGTCGGGCAGAGGAACACGCCCGTGCGCGCCCGGCCAGGCGAACTTCGGATGTCCGAAGGAGGAGACCTCAGGCTGCCGGACCCATTGGTCGGAATCTCAGGCAGAGGAACACGCACGATGGCGTCAGATCTGTAACTCTCTTCAGTGTGAATACACACGGGCGATGGAAATTGTGGCAGCGGGACATATTATTGCTGTCGGCAAGCGCAGAAGCTTCTTTTCAGTACTCGCCGCTGGATTATCGACCTAATGACATTTTATCTGCAAGCACCGGCTTTGTATACCCCGGATCTTGCAACAGGAAGTGTCAAAGGTTTTTTGTGTCGGCTGCCTTAGCGGACATCAGATTGGTAGTTGCTCAAGAAGCAGATGACCTTGACAGGAGAAGAAGGGTACAGCAGAAAAGATCCCTGCGGCCGGAGAAGGGCCTTCCGGCAGCAGGAATCTTTTGTGTTCAGTTCGATTATTGAATTTGTGCACGTGCCTGAGGATAACACGGACGACGCATTTGGCGCGGACTGTGGCGCAGTGCTCCAGCCGGTGTCGGGGCCCGGCGGGAAATCAGGCCAACTGAGCGGCCGGAATGGCCGCGTGAATCCTCAGCCCGTGCCGGGTCTTCGGTGTGAATGCGGGCTGCTTCCTTTGAGCTCTTATAATCTATCCATGAATTTAGGCTGCTCTGAGACCGGAATCTTCAGTATTTCCATCGCCTGTTGGGCAGAGATGTGGAGGCCCGCCATGACGTTTTTAATACTTTCCAGTCGGCTCTCATCAATGCCTTCCCGTCTGCCTTATACATGGAGAAGGGCTGGGCATCCGTGAGATCCTCTTCCCGAATGATCGGCTGCCCTTTGAAGATGTCGGCAAATACATCGTTCATGGCCTCCAGCGTCTTTTCTGTCATATCTTTTGCGCCCAAACGCCGGCACCTCCCTGAATGAAATGGTGAAAAGATATGCCATCAACAGTATGATAGCAATCCTGCGCCGGGAAATCAATGCATACCCGGCGCCTTGGTGCCATGAAAGATAGCACTTTTTGGGGAGCTTGTCTCCGGATTTTTGCGAAGTCGATAAGATAGTATTATGAATCCCGCGAATCTGATAAAATTCTGTTATGCATGCGGAAGAAGGGGAAGCCATTTTTTCACGGCTCAGGGAGGACTGCCTCTTCTTCTGTTGCCTGTTTTTTGCGGTCTCTGTGGAAATGGACTTCCGGCAACTGAGATGTTCCGGCAGGGAATCGGTCCACTGCTTTCTGCATTTTCTGTGGAAATAGACCCTTTTATTCCGCACGCTTCGAGGTGGTCCCGCCCGCCCGGCGCTGATATACTGTAGTCATACAAGGAAGCTGCGGAAAGGAGAGCGAGGCCGGATGGACACGAGGACGAGAATAGCAGCCATCACCCTGGCGGAAAAGCTGGACAGGCAGCCTGCCTATGCTTCGAGGATCGGCGTCTCGCTGACCGGCCTTCCGGGGAGGAGCCGCGACGGTGATCCTCCCGGCAGGAGCCATGGCTGCTGCGGCGCGGACTCAAAGGCTCTCCCGGAAAATCCGCGGCGAATCCAAAATGATGGGTGAAGAATCGCACAAAGGAGGTTACAATATGAATAGAAGGTTATTGCTTCTGGTGGCTCTCATTTATCTGATCTGGCCCCTGGACCTCATGCCGGGCGTGCCGGTGGACGACATTGTCGTGATCGTGCTCAGCGTGCTGGCCCAGATGGACAGGGACAGACTGAATTATTACGAATGATTTTTGATACTGGCGCTGCCGGCGGGGCGGGTCTGCATTTTCCGGATGCGCGCGGCGGCAGCGGTGTAACACAGGTGACCATCAGCAACGGGAGGAAAGAAAATGCGTGTTTTGAATCTTGAGAACAAGGACCGCCACATCACCAAGCGCCTCGGCAATTTCAGCGTCCTGGAGTACGACAGGGACCTCAGCGTCGGCTCGGGAAATGCCATCAACACCTACTTCATGGGCCAGATGGGCGTCCGCAGGCGGCAGCTGGTCATCAACCTGACCGGCAAGAACACGGCGGTGATCCAGGCCGGCGCCATGCAGTGGATGGCGGGCAACGTCATCGCGACCAGCGGCGTGAAGGGCGTCGGCGACCTCCTGGGCAAGGCCATCCGGGGCTCCATGACCAAGGAATCCGCGGTCAAGCCGGAGTACAAGGGCGAGGGCATCCTGGTCCTCGAGCCGACCTACAAGCACATCATTCTGGTCGACGTGGCCCAGTGGGGACACGGTATCACCGTGGAGGACGGCATGTTCTACGCCTGCGACGGTACCGTGCGGCAGAGCGTCGTGGCCAGAAGAAGCATCTCCTCGGCTGTTCTGGGAAATGAAGGCCTCTTCAACCTGGCGCTTTCCGGCCAGGGCATCGCGGCCCTGGAGAGCAACGTGCCGGAGGAGGAGCTCATCTGCGTGGACCTCAACGACGACGAGATCAGGATCGACGGCGATATGGCCGTCTGCTGGTCCTCCGGGCTTTCCTTCACCGTCGAGAAGTCGACCAAGTCCCTGGTCGGCTCCGCCATCAGCGGCGAAGGCCTGGTCAACGTCTACCGCGGCACCGGCCGCGTGCTCATGAGCCCGGTCGCCAACACGGCCTCCTGGTTCAACGCCACCGCCCAGACCAAGGCCAGCCCGGCCAAGTGATCCCCTCTCAGAGACTGAGGTGATGAGACTGAGGGACGCAAACTGGGACCGAGGGACGGACCTTTTTCCCAAAATGGGAAAAAGGTCCGTCCCTCGGTCCCAGTTTGCGTCCCTCAGTCTCCTCAGTCTCACGCATATGCTATAATTGATGAAGCGATAATATTCCAGCAAAAATCTTTGAACTATTCTGCACCCCGCATGCAACATTCCCCTTGGGAGGACTGTCTTAAGGGTGAACGGAACAGAAAGACAGTCCGTTTGAAAGAGTATTCAGGAGGTTCCACAAAATTATGAAAAAGATGCTTGCCCTTATGATCGCCGGCGTGATGGTATTTTCCATGACAGCCTGCGGACAGAGCGGAAAAGAAGAGAAGCCCGCGCAGACAGAAGAGACTGTAACGGAAGAGACAGCAACAGAAGAGACAGAGGCTGGTGAGGCCGTGACGGAAGAAACCGCCACCGTGGAAGAGGAAGAGGCTCCGGAGGACATCCCGCTCGCCGGCGGCTGGTCCAAGACTGATTCCCCGGAGATCACGGAGGAAATCAGGGCCCTCCTCGAGAAGGCCACAGCCGATCTGGTCGGCGCCGCCTACACGCCCGTCGCATACATCGGCAGCCAGGTCGTGGCCGGCAGGAACCACGCGGTCCTCTGCACGATCACGCCGGTCGTTCCCGATGCGGTCGCGAAATACGCGGTGGTCATTCTCTACGAGGACCTGGAAGGCAATGTGACGATCACGAGCGTCCTTGATTCCGAGGCGGAGGCGGAAGTCCTCCCGGATGCCGGCACCCTGATGGGCGGCTGGTCGGCTCCCGAGACGCCGGCCGTGACCGAGGAAGCCGCCGCAGCCCTCGCGAAGGCAGCGGAAAGCAAGCTCGGCGCCGAGTACACCCCCGTCGCCCTCCTGGCCACCCAGATCGTCTCCGGCACCAACTACTCCCTCCTCTGCGAGATCAAGGCCGTAACGCCGGAAGCCGAGGCCGGCTACGCCGTCGTCCACGTCTACCAGGATCTGGAAGGAAACGCCGAGATTACCGACATCTTCGAATTCGCGTGAGGGACTGAGGGACGGAGAATGAGACTGGGGGACGGACCTTTTTCACAGAATGGGAAAAAGGTCCGTCCCACAGTCTCATTCTCCGTCCCTCCC
>CACXEL010000188.1 GCA_902766655.1 uncultured Lachnospiraceae bacterium
CTTTCCGGCATTCACGCCGGTCTCACCCTTGTCGATCTTCTCCTTCAGGAGCTTTCCAATCCGGTTTTCCAGCGTCCCCTCCTGCTGGGATGCGGGCTTCATCTGATTGATGTTGTAGGCGGTCTCCAGGCCGACGATGTCCAGGATCTCGAAGGGGCCCTTGGGGGCGCCGGTCGCAAGACGCCAGGTAAGGTCGATGGTCTGGGGATCGGCGACTTCATTGGCCCACAGGGCCTGGGCGGCGCTCAGGAAGGGCACCAGCATGGAGTTCAGGATGTAGCCGGGCTGCTCCTTGTGGAGCTCCAGCGGGACCATGCCGATCTCGCCGGCGAAGGTGACGACCTGCCGGAAGATTTCGGGATCCGTGCCCGGATGTCCCATGATCTCGGCCGTGTTGTTCTTCCAGATCGTGTTGGCGAAGTGGAGGGAGCAGTAGCGCTCCGGGCAGCCGGTGTATTCGGCGAAGGTGCTCGGCAGCATGGTCGAGGAGTTGGTGCAGAGGATGGTCTTTTCCGGGAGCAGGTCCTTCATGGCAGAGTAGACACCGATTTTGGCCTTGGGGTCTTCGGACATGGACTCGATCACGATGTCCGCGTCGGCCACGGCCCTGGCCATATCGAGCTCGAGATGGACCTTATTTTTGAAATTCTCCTTGGCGCAGGCAATCATCTCGTCAATCTTCTCCGCTGTGATCCCTTCCCATTTGGAAATGAGACCCTTGGGATACAGGAATCTTCCCATCGGATTGCCGATCAGGGCCTTGGCGCCGGCCAGGTCCGCCAGCATCTGGCTGCTGTACAGCTCGATCTTGGGAGTGGTGCGCGTGATGGAGCTCTCCGAGCGGAGCCAGAAGGTCACGTCCTTGCCGTAATAGGCGCACATAAGGCCGATCTGGGTGCCCAGGACGCCGCCGCCGGCGACAGTAACTTTTTCAAAGCTCATAGGTATTTCCTCCTTTTCCTGTGTCTGTGATGGTCAGATACTTATTTTACTGCGGTGTGTGTGATACAATGGTTTCAAATTGAGAGGTTACTATCATTATACCATTGCAGGGGAGGGGTGGCCGTTCCATTCTCTCCTGTCTGTCGAAAATGATACGAACCCCTGAAAAAGTCTCACCGGGGACCAGAGCCGGACTACCCAGGCCATCACTTACCGGCAGCGGATGATTTCTGCCGTCGGAAGAGAGCCGCATGGGAGATAGTGTCCGGTCCCCACGTCACGCGATTATTCCCGGAGGAAACCATGGCCCCCCAAAAACGATCTTTTTCTAAGGACTGTCTCTCCGACGCCCTCCTTCTTCTCATGTACAAAAAGCCCGTCTCTGAGATTACTGTCAGCGAAATCACACAAAAAGCGGGCGTCAGCCGCGCCACCTGGTTCCGCCATTTCAAGGACAAACGGGAGGCCGTCGTCTACAACCTGATGCGGAAATGGGAGCGCTGGGCTGACGCCCATGACCTGAAGGACCCGGGCAGGATATCCCTTGCCAACGTGGAATCCTTCATCGATTACATCTATGAAATCCGTGACATCCGTCAGGCCCTGCTGCTCTCGGACATGAATTCCGCCATCCTGGATTCATTTCTCCTGGTCCTGGTGAGGCAGCATTACGACCCGTCCTCGCCGGACTTCTTCACCCTCCAGTTCATGACCTACGGCCTCACCGGCCTCGTGGACGCCTGGGCCGAGACCAGCTATTCCGTCGACAAGGCGGTGGTGGCGGAGTATATGCGGAGATTCATTCGGCAGTATACGGAGTGAGGATGGAAAAGAGACGTTCACTATTCCCGGTACCGGGACCAGTGAACGTCTCTTTTCCGTCTCTCCTTCTGCTTCAGTGCAGGTATGACTCATCCACTTTCAGCCCGATGCCCTCCGCGGCGGTGCAGGTCAGGCGGACCTTGCCGCCTTCGCGGACCATGGCCACGCGGATATCGCCGGAGGCGGAGCGGTAGGTGCAGGCAAAGTGATTCATGGAGGTCGGCAGATAGGGCTTGACGAGGACCTCGGCGAAGCCGGGAGCCAGGGGCCGGATGCCGGCGATGCCGTCGTAGTACCACTCGGCGATGTGGCCCATCATGTCGTGGCAGTGGCTGCGGGGGTTCGTTTCCCAGTACTCGCCCAGGGTGGTCTCGCCGTCCAGGATGAAGGCGTAGTAGCTCGGGTGATCTTCCCTCAGGATGAAGCGGCAAATGAGATCATTCATGCCGTTCATCGCCATGGTCTGGATAATATAGGGCTGGCTGACCTCGCCGGCCACGAAGCTGCCGGCCGCGGTCAGGGTATTGCGGAAGCTCTCGAGGACTTCTCCGCGGACATCCTCGGGCACGATACCCCAGTAGAGGGGCAGGGCCTCGCAGGCCTGGGTCATGCGGAAGCCATCCTCCCCGAAGATCCGGTAGGCGGCCAGGCCGGTCCCGGGATCTTTTGTGAGGAGCATCTTGTTGTAGTGGGCGCGGATCGCCTCGGCTTTTCCGGCGTAGAGTGCAGCGTCCTCCGGCCTGCCGAGGGCCTCCGCCATCTGAGAGAGGAGCTTCGCGTCGGCGAAGAGGAAGGCGGTCTCGACGTTCTCCCGGGCCAGGTCTGCAGGGTTGGGATTTCCCCAGTCGCCCAGGCCGTGGCTGATGAAGCCGTTCGCGTCCTTCTTCGTCTCCAGGTAGGCGAAATAGCGCCGGCCGGCGTCGTAGTTCTCCGTGAGGATGGACTTGTCGCCGTAGAAGGTGTAGTGGTGCCAGACGCCGATGATGAGGCTGCTGCCCCAGGCGATGATGTCGTAGAAGCTGCCCATGCCGGGGACCGGCAGGACGTTGGGGATGTAGCAGGGGGCCTGGGCGGGGACGAGGCCGTCGCCGGGGTGGAATTCATTTCCCGCGAAGTCGCGGAAAACGTCGTCGGCCGTGTGCTGGGCCGCGCGGGTGTCCTTGAAGAACTTGCGGAAATGCTCTTTGACCTGCTTCATGTACATGACGGAGGGCACCATCATGTGGTTCTCCTCCTGCCAGGCGAAGCGCTCGATGGTGGGGCAGTCGGTGTGGACGCCCAGCATGTTGGCCTCGACGGACTTCTCGATCATGTCGTAGATCTTCATAAAACGCTCGTCGTCGCAGGCGATCTCCCCGGCCTTCTCCCAGGCGGAGGTGATGGCGTGGGCTCTGAAGTCCCTGACCGCATCGGGCGAGCAGCCTTCGATGGCCAGGAAGCGGCCGCCGAAGTAGGTGAATTTCATCTCCACGTGTTCCCAGACGTCAGAACGGCCGATCACGTAGGTCTCGCAGACGTCGATCATCATCCAGCCCTTGGCCATCTGGTCCACGTCGCCGTCCGGGCCGAGCTTCTCGGCGGGGAGGATGCGGATCACGTCGCCGGCTTTGCCGCGGACGTCCAGCTCCAGCATGCCGGCTATGTTCTGGCCCAGGTCATAGATGAGGCGGCCATTGACCTGGCCCAGGAATCTGGCAGGGTAGGTCCTGATGACCTTGACGGGCGGAATCGTCTGCAGGTCGGGCTTTCCGGCAGGAAGCTCTTCGGGGGACACGTATCTGGCTTCGGTCCAGACAGAGGGGTCCGCGGGGCATGCCTTGTTCCAGGTGTCGTCGCGGAGCCGGCCGTCCATGGTCTCGGAGCCGAAGACGTTGCTGCGGCAGGTCATGCTCGGGCGGACCAGCCAGGTGTCATCGGTGTCCAGAGAGGTGACGGCGCCGGAGGATGTGGTCATTTCCAGGTGGGCGAAGAACATGAGGACGGAGGAGAAGGGGCGGTAGGGGTTGGGATTCGGCGGCATGAAGGGCGGGAAATGAAAACTGTAATTTCCGTCCGCCTCGTCCATGATGAACCAGCCGTTGCCGATCTCCGCGGCGATGACGTTTTCGCCGGGGAGGAGCATGTCCGTCACGTCGAAGACGAGATAGTCGATCAGTTTGCGGTAGTCGGTCCAGGCCGGGTCCAGGACGTGGTCCGAGACCTTGCGGCCGTTGATGTAGAGGATGAACTGGCCGAGGCCCGAGACTGCGACCTCGGCCTTCGCGGGAAGCTCCGTGAGCCTGAAGGTCTTTCTTGCGTAGAAGGGGCGGTCGGTGCCGTTCGTGATCCAGTTGAATTTCAAAGCGTTCATGGGCTGCCTCCGGGTAGAAGTGAAGTTGTGCGTCTGTTATGATTTTACTTCAGTCGAGGGGATTTTTGCAGGCTTTCGGGGGGCAAAAAGACGACATATTTTACGCATTTTGCGGACAGGGAGGGCTGGGAGGATTCCGCAGGCAGGGCTGGTGTATTATAATGAAGGGGATTGAAAGGCGGGAAAGGGGACGGTCCTTTTTCCCAGGCCTGGGAAAAAGGACCGTCCCCTTTCCCTGCCTCCCGGCAGCACGCAGACTGCTTTCACTTTTCGGAAGGAGAGGAAGATGAAGAGAAGTGACATCAACATCCGCGACCCCTATGTCCTGGTGCATGAGGGAAAATATTATCTATACGGGACCAGGAGTGACACCTGCTGGACCGAGGCAGACGGCTTCGACTGCTATGTGAGCGCCGACCTGGAGGAATTCGAAGGGCCGATCGAGATCTTCCACAGGCCGGAGGGGTTCTTTTCCGACAGGAATTACTGGGCCCCCGAGTGCTACGAGTACAATGGCGCCTTCTACCTTGTGACGACCTTCGGCGCCGCGGACAGGACCATGGGTATCTACGTCCTGAAGTCCTTGCGTCCGACAGGGCCTTTCGAGCCCTACGCGGACCGGCTGACGCCGCCCGAGTGGAACTGCATCGACGGCACCCTGTATTTTGATGAGGGCAGGCCTTACCTCTTCTTCTCCAGGTCCCAGCACGGAGCCGAGGACGGAGATTTCGACATGATGGAGCTGTCCACTGACCTCAAAAAGGCCGTTTCCGAGCCGGTGAGGCTCTTCACGGCCAAGGATACGCCCTGGGCCAAGCCCTTCCCCTTCTCAAAGCAGGAGTTCGGCATCGACACCATGTATTTCTCCGACGGGCCGGGGCTCATGAAGCTGGAGGACGGCCGGCTCTACATGATCATGTCCAGCTGGAGCACCAAAGGCTACGCGGTCGGCGTCGCGGTATCCGAGAGCGGCCACGTGACGGGACCCTGGAAGCTCCAGGAGAAGCCCCTCTACCCGGAGAACGGCGGCCATGGCATGTTCTTTAAGGATCTTACCGGGCAGCTGGTCTTTGCCCTGCACTATCCCAACGACAAGTACCTGGAGAGGCCCATTTTCTGGACCTTCCGGCTTGAGGACGGGAACCTGGTCCTGGACAGGAGGATCTGAGAATCAGGGACGGTCCTTTTTTCTCATTTTCCGATAAAATTTCGAAAAATGAGAAAAAAGGACCGTCCCTGATTCTCAGATCCCAAGGGAGAACTTTTATGATACGTCTATCCGACTATCTGAAAAATGAATACCATGAGAAGGTCTACAAGCTCGCCCTCAGCACCGGCTGCACCTGCCCCAACCGGGACGGGACAGTCGGCGTCGGCGGCTGCACCTTCTGTTCGGCGGGCGGATCGGGGGAGTTCGCCGCGCAGGCAGCCGGAGAGACTGAGGGAAGGTATTTATCCGCGCCTCCCGGCTGGAATTCGGCCAGGGCGGCAGCGGAGATCGACCGCCAGATCGCCGAGGCGAAAGCCAGAATCTCCGCCAAGACGGACGCCAGGCTCTTCATCGCCTATTTCCAGTCC
>CACXEL010000189.1 GCA_902766655.1 uncultured Lachnospiraceae bacterium
AGCTTCAGAGCAGCGATGGCCGCCGCGGTCTCCTCCTTCTTCACGTCAAAGGCTGTGTAGACGTAATTGATGCCAAGCTTTTCAAAGCTGTAGTTGTACATGGCCGGCGAGCCCGAGTGGCCCACCGGGCTGCCGATCAGGCAGAGCAGCCGGGTGCGTCCGTCAATCATCCGAAAACCTCCTGCGAAAAAACTATACAGGCAAACCAGTGCTTGCAGACGGCAGACACTGTTTACATAGTGAGCAAGGTATATTGCACTGTTCCTGAGGGCACATTATACCATGCCTGAGCAGAGCCCTTCAATAAAAAGACAGATGGATTCCCTGCTGCGGATATGCTCATTCCATCAGAAAATTATAGAAGTACGGCGGTATTTTCAGACGCCGGAGAAGCAGCCCTTCGCCAAAAAGGACAGGGCTTACTTCCTACTCGTCAGGTTCCTGAGCACCAAAAAGAACAGTCCTTAGTTCCCACTTGTCAGATTCCTGACGTTACCTGCGCATATCCCTGCGCCAAATAAAACAGACTTTATCTTTCCTCCCGTACGATGATCCCGCCCAGTTCCCTGCGTGCCGGTTGAAAACAGTCCACATTTCTGCCTTCCCCAGACCCACAGGAGGTACTACCATGTCAGCCAGCCCCATCTACGCAGCCCGAATCCAGATCGAGCATCTGACCAACCCCATCGGCATCGACTACATTTGCCCCGAAATCGAATGGCTCCCCGTCGGAGCCAAGTCCCAGACGGCTTTCCGCATCGTGGAAACTGCGCCGGACGGCACTCTTCTGTCCGACTCGGGCAAGGTCTTATCCTCCGCGACCACCTATCAGCCAAAGGCCAAAAAGCACTCCCGGGACATCGTCTCCGTCTGGATCGAGCTCTGGGACGAGGAGGACAAAAAGGGCGAGATCCGCTTCGCCTCCTACGAGCTGGGCCTCACGAAGGCCTCCGATTTCAAGGCCAAATGGATCGATCCGGAGCTGAAGCCCTCCAGGGGCAAGCATCCTTCCTACCTGCGGAAGCGCTTCAACATCAAGAGCGCCGACACCGCCATGCTCTACATGACCGCCCACGGCATGTATTCATTTTTGTTGAATGGGAAACGTGTCACGGACCAGTGCCTGACCCCGGGCTTCACCCAGTATGACAAGCGCCTCCAGGTCCAGACCTACGACATCACCGACGCCCTCCGTGTGGGTGAAAATGAGCTCTGCGTCCAGCTCTCCGACGGCATCTGGCGCGGCCCCATGGGCTACATGCGCTCCCGCAACAGCTTCGGCACGTCGCTGGCCCTCCTGGCCCAGCTGGAGGTGGACGGCGAGATCATCTGCGTGACCGACGAGACCTGGGAGGCCTCCCAGCACGGCCCCGTCACTGCGGAAGACACCATGTGCTACGAAAAAAATGACGCCCGCCGGGAGGATCCCATCCGCTGGCACGGCGTAAAAGTGGAGGACTTCGGCTATGACACGCTCATCGGCTGCGACGCGCCGCCGGTGCTGGCCCACGAAGCTTTCAAGCCGACTGTCCTGACCACGCCGAAGGGTGAGACTGTGCTGGACTTCGGGCAAAATATGGCTGGTTTCATTTCCTTCCGCATCGAAGGCAAGGCGGGTCAGCGGATCCGGCTGGTGCGACTCCCTGGAGATCGTCCCCTGGAACATGTACCGCCGCTACGGCTCCGCCCGCATCCTGGAGACCCTCTACGATCCCATCAAAAAGTGGCAGGATTTCTGCCTGGCCCGCGCCAAGAGTGTCCGCGAGGGAAATGAAAACCTCCCCAGGGAGATTTCCGACTATCTCGTCGACACCGGCTACCACTGGGGCGAATGGTGCGAGCCCGACTCCACCAACAGGGTGGACCACCAGCACACCAAGGACGGCTACAACACCGACGTCGCCACCGCCTACCTGGCCTACGGCACGCATATCCTGTCCGAGATTGCCGCGGTCCTGGGCAAAAAGGAAGATGCCGCCCACTATCTGGCGGAATCGGAGAAGGCCAAAAATGCCTACCGGTACATGTTCACCAAGGACGGCGCGACCGCGATTCCGGAGAGCTGGAACTTTATCAAGGAGGATGGGACGGTCTACAATTCCTTCAACCACTACTCCTATGGGTCC
>CACXEL010000190.1 GCA_902766655.1 uncultured Lachnospiraceae bacterium
GGCGGAGGGCCGGAAGAGGCACTGGTCGGCCGTCAGGTATGCCTGCCCTGATGTCCGGCGATGCCGGGGCGGGGCCGGAGGCGATTCAGGCCAGGAGATCTCTGACGATGACCGCCGCACGCGTCCAGGCCCCCTCGCGGGCAGCTTCTCTCAGGCGGTCGGCTGTATCTCCCTCCCTGAGATGCCTCGCGAGAGCATCCGTGAGGCGCTGTCCGGATTCCCGGTCCGGCGCGGCGACGACCAGAAAGAGGTCAGCGGAGCAGGCGGCATCGTCCGGGTCGAAGATCACCGGCGGGTCAGTTGCGAGAAGGGAGAGAGCAGCGGAGGCAGCGGGCACAAAAGCCTCGGCGGGGCAGGGCAGGGCTATGCCCGGCGCCGGTATAAAATGAGGCCCGTACCTGTCCACAGAAGCCAGGATGGACTCTGTGAAGGCCTCAGGCACGAGGCCTGCCTCGGCCAGTGGGCAGCATGCCCGCCGGACGGCCGCCTTCCAGTCCGTTTCGCCGGTGTGGAAGGCGCAGAAGAAGCTGTCGGGTATAGGCTCTGACATGGCTTGGTTCCTTTCGGGTAATTATATTTCGGAAGACGGCAGGGCAGGAGAATGCCATACCTGTATTCTACCCGATATCCTTTTGAATGCAAGCAGAATCCGGAAGGGCCCTTCTTTTTCCGGAATCTCTGATTTTTGAGAAAAGAGAACGCGCCCTGATTACATCCGTCTCCTGCGTGTGGTATAGTGAATATAATGATTTCAGCATGAGGCAGTGAACAGGCTCGGACCTTTTTCCTGCCGTGCAAAGAGGTGGCAAATGATCAAGGCAGTTATTTTCGACGTCGACGACACCCTCTACAGCTACACCCGTGGCAACATCCTGGGGACCAGAGCCGTGGAGGACTACATGGCCGACCGCTTCGGCTTCGATCCCGCGCGCACGGCCGCGGCCGTATCCCGCGCCATGGCGCTCGTGAGCGAACGGATGGGATACGTCTGTGCCGCCGTTCACAACCGCGCCATCCGTTACCAGGTCCTCCTGGAAAACGAAGGCCTTCCCGTTCTCCCCCACGCCCGCAACCTGGAGGACGCCTACTGGAATGCCATCCTGGACAATATCGAGATCGCGCCCGGCGTCGTGGACCTGATCCGCGCTCTCAAGGAGGCGGGGATCCGCGTGGGCATCGGCACCAACATGACGGTCCGGATCCAGTACGACAAGCTGGAGCGCATCGGTGTCTGGGAGATGGTCGATTTCATAGTCTCCTCGGAGGAGGCCGGTGTGGAAAAGCCGGATCCCCGCTTCTATGACCTCTGTGTTGAGAAGGCCGGCTGTGCGCCATCCGAGATCGCCTTTATCGGCGACAGCCTGAAGAACGACGCGATCTCCGCCTGCGAGGCCGGCATGTGCGGCATCTGGTACTGCCCGCCTGACAGAGAAATGAAAGCAGACTGCCCGGTCCCGGTCATCCGCGATTTCCGCACCTGCCTGACGCCCGAGGGCATTCGCCTGGGGGAAGACCGGCAACAGTGATGGGAAAGCGGGAGAGAGGATACTGTTTACCCTGTTTCTCCCGGAAGAGGAGCCTTCTTCATACATGTTCCGCAAAAAAAGACTGCCCTTTGCCGGGCAGTCTCTTTTATTTCCCTGTTTCTGCTGCAGTGGTTTTACAGCGGCGATACCTGTCCGAAAGAATGATCTCAGCCTTCCGGCCCCTCGGAATCACTCCTGCGCGTCCAGGATCGGCCGCATCATGCCGACCGCCTGGTCCAGATCCTTCTTCCACTCGGGTGAGCCGATATACCACATCTCTGTGACGTAGCGGCGGATGCCGGCTTCCCAGCATGCCTTGATGGTGGCCGCAAAGTCCACGTGGCCCGTGCCGAAGGGGACTTCACGGAAGACGCCGGGGACGGTCTCCTTGAGGTGGGCGGCGACCATGTGGCCGGCGCCGGTCCTGATGTCGTCGATGACGTCCTTCCCGTAGGAGACGGCCGCGTTCGTGATGTTGCCCATGTCCGGGTAGACGCCCAGATAGGGGGAGTTCATCTTATTTACATATACCATGGACTTTTCGACGGTGTTCATGAACTCCGTCTCCATGGTCTCAAAGCCCATGACGACACCCGCTGTGGCAGCCATGTCGACGGCTTTGCGGAGGTTGGCCTCGAATCTGGCCCGGGTCTCCTCGGAGCCCTTCTCATAATAGACGTCGTAGCCGGCCAGCTGGATGATCCGGATGCCCAGATCGTCCGCCAGCTCTATGGCTTTCTCCATAATCTCCATGCCGCGCGCGACCGTGGCCGGGTCGTTGCTTCCGAGCGGATACTTGCGGTGGCCGGAGAGGCACATGCTGCGGATGGGGACGCCGACGGTCTTCATTTCCTCGACGAGGGCGAGGCGTTCCTCCTTGGTCCACTCAAGCCGGGCGAGCTTGGCGTCGGTCTCGTCGATGGAGATCTCCACGAAGTCGTAGCCGGCCGCCTTGGCGGTCTCGAGCTTTTCCTTCCAGGTCAACGTGGAGGGCATGGCTTTTTCATATACGCCGAGATAATATTTTTTCATAATTATGATCCTTTCGGTCCTGGCGGGCGGATCCCCGCCGGTATGTGCGATGTTCCGGAACAGCAAGCGGGGCTGCTGCCCGAAGGCCGCCTGAAGGCGTGCCGCGGCACCAGCCCCGATTTCGCGTTTATTCGGTCAGTGTGTAGAGGGCGACCTCGTCGATCTCGCGGTTGGCGCCGACGATCACGTCCTCACCGCGGCTGTTCACGAAATGCATGGCGTTGGCGCAGCCTGTGTTCTGATCGATGAACTCGGTCACGTAATCGCCCTTCTCGGCATCCCATGTGATGAGGATGGTGTTCTTGGTGCCCTTTCTCCAGCCGACGACCCATGAAGGCTTGCCCAGGATCGTGTCGGCCCAGGTGGCGTGGAGCATCTCGGTCTCCTTCTCGGGGGCGCTGTACTTCCACTGCGGCACATAGTTGCCGTCCTCATCCAGGTGGTAGATGGTGAGAGAGTTCCCGTGGAACGGGGAAATGACGCCAAGCTCCTTCTTCCCGTCCCCGGCAAAGTCGATGAGAACGGAATCGCTGGTGGGGATATCCAGGACCTGGCTTACTTCCCACTCGCCGCCGAGAACTGCGGGCGGATCGAAGAGGTAGGAGCCTTCCTCACAGCCGACCAGGGCGGCGTCGTGGCCGCCGTGCTTCACAAGGCTGTAGCCGTGGTTCTTCAGCATGCCGTCGCTGATGGGGGTCAGGGCGAGCGGGTTCGTATCGTCAAAGGAGGAGAGATCGTTCGGCAGGACAGCGCCGAAGCAGGCGCCCGGGAACCGCCAGTCGTTCTTGAACTCGTGGCCGGTCTTCAGGCAGCAGACGATGAGATAGTTGACGCCGCCCCTGCTGAGGATGCCGAAGCGATGGACGAAGGGAGCGAAGCAGAGGGTGCGGACCTCCCAGTCATCCTTGGCCCTGCGGGTCACTACGACGATCTTCGCCTCCAGGGAGTCGTTGGGGGAGTAGAACTTGTGGGTCGCGAGGAACTGGCCGTCCACGCCCGGTACCTGGACCATGGTCATGACGCCGCCCGGCTCCGTCCAGACTGTCTCGAGCTTCTCGCCGTCTTCGGAGAAGAGGTAGCAGGGATCGTGCTTCTCGGCAGCGACCAGGAAGCAGGGCTTGCCCTCCACCGTGATCTTTGCGATGGAGTAACACTTGTTAAGGTTGGAAATGACCTTTTTTGTTACTTTCATATAAAACCTCCTTTGCGGTTTTGTATATTTATGATAGAAAAAAGGGACGTGAGTTTCATGTTGCGACATATAACGATCATATGAATCGCTTCACAAATGAAAAACGATAAAGCAATATCGACAAACCAAGACGCTGCGTCGAAAAAGATTTATCCTATATGCCCAGATTATAAGTCAAGAAGGGGGTTTTTACAAGGACAAAATGAACGAAAACAGGTTTAAAAAGAAATCGTAAAACAATCGTTTTTGCTATTGTAAATAAATCATAAAAAGAGTATAGTTTAAATAACCTCATGACATTGCGGCTGCCCTGCGCTATATTTCCTGGAATGCGGCAGCACCGCACGTGCGGCTGACGCATCCTGTTAACGGGCAATACGCCGGAGCGATTTCATGGAACAATACAACAAAGGAGGAATTTTAATGAGCAAGGTATCAGAAATGACCCGCGAAAAATGGATTATGAGTACCTTCCCCGAGTGGGGTACATGGCTTGTTGAGGACATCGAGAACGAAGTCGTTCCCGAGGGCAACATCGCCATGTGGTGGCTCGGTTGTACAGGCATCTGGTTCAAGACGCCCGACAACACCAACATCACCATCGACCTTTGGTGCGGCAACGGCAAGCGTACCCACGGCAACGGCAAGATGGCTGTCGGCCACCAGATGGCCAACATGTGCGGCGGCAGAGCCATGCAGCCCAACCTTCGCAACGTCCCCTTCGTCATCGACCCGTTCGCCTTCAAGCATGTGGACGCCGTCCTTGCGACCCATTATCATCAGGACCACATGTCCGCCGAGTGGGCTGCCCACGTCCTTCAGAGCGGCATGACCACCACCGATGGCGACGGAAATGAAATCCCGGTCCCCTTCATCGGCCCGCAGAAGTCCGTTGACACCTGGGTCAACTGGGGTGTCCCGAGAGAGCGCTGCACGGTCGTGAAGCCCGGCGACGTCATCAAGATCAAGAAGGACCTCGAGATCATCTGCCTCGACAGCTTCGACCGCACCTGCATCGTCACCACCGACTCCACAGGTCCGGACCGCGAGGAGCTGAC
>CACXEL010000191.1 GCA_902766655.1 uncultured Lachnospiraceae bacterium
AGAGACGCTCCTTTTCGTAAAGAGGTACGGATCCGGGTTCGATAAGCTTTGTTTTTCGAACCCGGATCCGTACCTCTTTACGAAAAGGAGCGTTCCTCTTTCTCAGTTTTTTATTTTGCCAGCATCTCAGCTTCCTTGGCTTCGTTGCTCTTGATGATCTCGGGCAGCTTCTCCTCGTAGTTGTAGCGGAGGAGGAGCAGCAGGATGGCCACGAAGGCAACCAGCGGGATGTAGTTGTTGAGTGCGAAGACAGCCTGCTTGAGGCCGTCGGTCAGGCCGATGGTGCCGGCGTTGAAGGCGTCGAAGCCGCCTGCGCCGAGGACCCAGCCGATCAGGGAGCCGCCGACACCGCCGCCGAGCTTGCCGACGAAGGAGTTGGATGCATTTGTCATGCCGGTGATGCGGACGCCGTGGTTCATCATGTTGGCCTCGGAGGTGTTGAGGGTCATGGCCGGCAGGACGGAGATCAGCGGGATCGTGGCGTACATGATCAGGCAGTTGGCTGCCAGGAAGACGATGGAGTTCATCGGCATGAGGGTACGGAGGATGCAGCCGGCGACGCCGATGATGGAGGCGTACTTGGCGGTGCCCGTCAGGCCGAAGCGCTTGATCCAGAAACTGACGGTCAGGAAGCCCAGCACAGAGGGGAAGATGTTGACGGTGTTGACGGTGCTGTAGAAGCCCGGGTTGCCCAGGATGATGAGACCGTAGTAGAGCGGTGCGATCAGGGCGATGCCGTAGACGATGTTCATGGCGACACCCACCAGGGTGATCTTGATCCAGTACTTGTTGCCGATGAGGATCTTGAGGCCGTCGATGATGGAGACCTGGGCCTCCTTCTGGGCCATCTCGCCCTCATCGTGGTAGATTTCGCGGGAGAACTTGTAGGTGATGAAGAGGCAGAGAGCGGAAAGGGCGCCGAGGATGACACCAAACTTGATCCAGGCCGCCTGGTCATCGCCGAGGGCGATGGTGATCGGGATCAGGCCGATGCCGCAGGCGACGCCGATGGCGTAGCCGACAGCCGCGCGCCAGGTTCCCATTTTACCCTTCTCCTCGGAGCTCTTGGTCTTGAAGGACATCATGGTGTAGTAGGGGACCGCGATGGCCGTGTAGACGATGGCGGAGGCGAAGACGCTGGTCACCAGGGCGTACACGTAGCGGAGGTTGCCCCAGCTGGCCGGGACAGTGAAGAGCAGGACGCAGGCCAGGAAGGCCGGGATGACCATGCGGAGCAGCCAGGGGCGGGCTTTTCCGGTCTTGGTGTTGGTCCTGTCGACGAGCTTGCCCATGAAGAGGTCAGTGACTGCGTCGAAGACTTTGGAGACCAGGAGGACCGTGCCGACGGTTCCGGCTGCCATGCCCATCTTGGTGGTGTAGAAGTAGGTGAGCTGACCGGTCAGCTGTCCGTTCGCGTTCAGGGCAAATTGTCCAAGAGAGTCTGTGAGGTAATCAATGGGTCTTAAGTGCTTCTGCTGGCCGTCTTTGTCCAGTCCGAGATTGTTGTTCATGGTTCTCCTCCTCATTTTTTTATTAGCCGTCTTTGGCTGTTCTGGTTGTATTATAGTAATTGAATGGGAGGGGTTATATATTTATATTGCTGCTTTTGTCGCTATGTTGCACATGTTGATTCTGTTGGACTGAGGGACGTGGACGGAGGCGGAGAGGGCCAGGATATCGTGGAGGGTATGCACGATGAGGACCGGCCAGACGCTGGCAGTTCTGACGTACACAGCAGCGTAGAAGATGCCCGTAAAGCCGCAGGCCGGACAAATGGGAGTGTTATCAATCGCTTCCCACCGTTTTGGAACCGTGTTCAAGCCCGGGGGCTGCCGGCGGATGCACGGCGGTATTGGTCCGGCGTCCACCCCGCGCAGCGCTTCATAATTCTCACGTCTGGAATCGAAAAAGGCTGGGCCTGCTGCTTTTAGGGGTGGAGGGTCATTTCTGCTTATGATATAATCAACACGTATGTGCAGACAAGTGCGCATTCAACGAATCTAAATGGAGCAAGAAAGGAGAAGAAAATGAAAAGAATAATGGCTTTGATTATGACTCTGACAGTCGCGGTCTGTGCTTTCGCGGGCTGCGGAAAGGGCGCCGGACAGGATGCAGGCGCTCAGGGCGGGGCTGCCGCGGAAAACGCTTCCGCCGAGGCCGTTGATCCCACGCAGGTGAAGACCGTAGGGGAGGCGCTGGCACTTAAGGGGGAGGAGGGAGCTTTTCAATCCTCCTATTCGGAGAAGA
>CACXEL010000192.1 GCA_902766655.1 uncultured Lachnospiraceae bacterium
CACGAAATCGAGGATGTTGGCATTTCTCAGGGCCTCCCGGAGATCCTCGTCATCGGCATCCGGGCAGCCCATTTTCAGGTTGTCCCGAACCGTGCCCTTGAAGAGATAGCTCTCGTGGGTGACCAGGGTCAGGTTCCGCATGATGCTCTCTTCACTGATCTCCGAAAGTTCCTTGCCCTGGATGCGGATACTGCCGCGGTAACCCTTGTTGCGTCCCATGAGGAGGTCCGCCACCGTGCTCTTGCCGCAGCCGGACACGCCGGTCAGGGCCGTGAAACTGCCCGCCGGCAGGTCCAGGTCGACGCCCTTGAGAACATCCTTGCCCTCTTCGTAGGCGAAGCGGACGTCCTTCAGGGAAATGTCCACCTGCCCCTCCCCGATGGCTTCCGTCTTCTCAGGCGGCTCGGGCAGGTCCAACAGGGCGAAGATCCGGTCGCTGGCCGCCATTCCGTTCATGGCGATGTGGAAGTAGGAACCCAGGATCCGGAGGGGAATGAAGAACTCGGAGGAGAGGAGGATGATGGCCAGGGCACCGCCGATGGTTGCATTTCCCCGGAAGAACTCGGCCAGGGCGACTCCCATGCCGACCGCCGCGCCGCCGTAGGCCACTATGTCCATGACGGAGGTGGAGTTGAGCTGCATGGTCAGGACCTTCATGGTCACCTTGCGGAAATGCTCGGACTCCTCATCCATCTCCGCAGCCTTCCGCTCATCCGCCCGGTAGATTTTGGCAGTGGTAAGGCCCTGCAGGTTCTCCAGAAAGCTGTCGCCCAGCTCCGCGTAGAGACCCCAGTACCTGGAGAGCAGTCTTTTCGCGATTTTCTGGACCACAACGATGGAGACCGGGATGAGGGGCACGCAGACGAGGAGGATGAAGCTGGCCCTGAGATTCACGAAAGACAGAATGACGAACAAGGTCAGCGGAGCCAGAAGGCTGTAGAAAAGCTGGGGCAGATAGCGCCCGAAATAAGTCTCCAGCTGCTCCACGCCCTCGGAGGAGAGCTGGACCACCTCGCTGGTGGGCACACTCTCCCTATAGGAGGCTCCCAACCTGAGGAGCTTTGTGTATATCTTTTCCCGGAGCAGGCGCTTCACATCCGCGCTCGCCAGGTAGGAGGCCTCCGACGCCTTCCCGTCCGCCAGGAAACGAACACCGGCCGCGGCCGCCACCACCAGGGCAGATATGCCCATCCGCCGGCCGTTCAGGCTTCCGCCAAAGGCCGCCTCCACCAGTCCTGCTGCCGCGAAGACCGCGGCCACCTGGCATAAAAGACCAAGCCACTGCCAAAGGACCTGCTGATAGATGTATTTTTTTGCGTGGGATAAGAGTTTGATGAGTCTGGTCTTGATCATGACTCCTTATAATCCTTTCTGCTCACAGCCGGACATTCATTGCCTGTTCATCATGACATAAAAAAGGAAGGATTACAATGCTCCGAAAAGGCACATATTCCGTCGTTCGAACCGGCGCTCTTTCACAGACTTATTCCATCCTGTCGAAAGAGATACAAGACTTCAGGGCGCATTTCAGGCACTTCCTGCGCACAATGACACCTCGCCAGGTCCGGCGTGACCGGCAAATCAAATCCCGCTCTGCGATGTACTGCCGTCTGTATCCGCGCTGCCAAATCCGGCGTGACCGGCAAATCAGACAGCCTCCCTGTTCATTCCGCTGCATATATGGTATAATAATATAATTACGCAGTCCACACCTGCCACACAGTCAGCCGGGTCGCGACGCTTTCCTGCAGGGCAGATCCTGCGCGGTTTTTTGAAAGCCAAAGTGCCTCTGTCCGCCTCTCATTCATACATGAACCTTCAAGGAGGATCCATGAACCGTTTCCGTTACGGAAAAGACTTCTACAACAGCCTCGGAAAGCTTGTCATCCCCATCGTCATCCAGAACCTGCTGAGCGCCATGGTCAATTCGGCCGACGTCATCATGCTCAACTATGTCGGCCAGTCCGCCATCTCGGCGGTCAGTCTGGCGACCCAGTACGCCGGCGTCCTCTTCATGGTCTATTACGGCATCGGCACCGGCGCCACCATGCTGAACGCCCAGTATTACGGCAAGGGTGACATGAAAGCCGTCCGTGTCGTTCAGGGAATTGCCCTGCGCTTCTCCCTGATCATCGCGGGCTCGGCCGCCCTCCTCTGTCTCCTGGTCCCAAGGGCCATGATGATAGTATTCACGAACGATCAGGAGCTCATCGCCCTTGGCGCCAGGTACCTGCGGATCGTCTCCGTGGCCTACTTCGCCAGCGGCATCAGCGAAATCTACCTGTCCACGCTTCGGTCCACGGGCCGGGTCAAGATAAGCACCATTCTCAACACCATGACCTTTACGCTCAACATCCTGCTGAACGCGGTCTTCATTTTCGGGCTCTTCGGCGCGCCGAAGCTGGGCATCGCCGGCGTAGCCCTGGCCACCTCCCTCTCCAGGGTCATCGAGCTCATCGGCTGCTTCCTGGTCTCCGTGCGGAACCCTGACGTGAAGCTTGACTTCCGGTATATCTTCGCCCGCAATCCCCTGCTCTTCGGCGATTTCCTGAGAATGGCCGTTCCCGCCCTCCTGAACGACGTCAGCTGGGGGCTGGCCTTCTCTATGTACTCGGTCATCCTGGGGCACCTGGGGAGCGACGTGGTCGCGGCCAACTCCTTCGTCAGCGTGGTCCGGAACTTCTGCACGGTCTTCTGCTTCAGCGTGGCCAACGGAGGCGGCATCCTCCTCGGCAATGTGATCGGCGAGGGCCGCATGGAGGACGCAAGGCGCTATGCCTCTGGCACCCTCTTCATGACGATCGTGACGGGCCTCATCGGCAGCGTCCTCATCCTGGTCCTCACCCCCTTCATCCTGAGCTACGCAAGCCTGACGGACCAGGCGGCCGGCTATCTGAAGATCATGCTGCTCATCAACACCTACTACATTATCGGCAGTGCGGTCAATACCACCCTGATCGCCGGCGTCTTCCGTGCGGGCGGGGACAGCCGCTTCGGCGTCATCTGCGATACCATCGACATGTGGGTCTACGCCGTGCCGCTGGGCTTCATCTCGGCCTTTGTCCTCAAGCTCCCGGTCATGGTCGTCTATTTCCTCATGTGCACGGACGAGTTCGTCAAATGGCCCTGGGTCCTCCGCCATTACGCCAGCGGCAAGTGGCTGAAGAACATCACGCGGGACAACGTCGCCTGAGCTTCCTGCCGGGAAATGCAGACACACCCGCGGTCCCGGCCTTCGGGGGATATCCCAGGAGAAGCCTTTCAGAGGGCAGCTGATTCCACCCTGCGAAGATTGACTTTTTTCGCTCAGAATGCTATTGTCGGTACACGAAAAGTTCCTCACTGCCTGCCGGGAGCGCGCGGCCCTGACCGCCGCCTTCCCGAAAGCTTCCGCCTGTTATCTGAAAGGAGCCCTTCATGACTGGTGCACAAGCACTCGTAAAATGCCTGGAGCTCGAACACGTCGAGTACGTCTTCGGCTACCCCGGGGCAGTCATCTGTCCCGTCTTCGACGCGCTGCTCGACAGCAGCATCAAGCTCGTCCTCTGCCGCCAGGAGCAGAATGCGGCCCACGAGGCCAGCGGTTATACCCGGATCTCCCGCAAGCCGGCCGTTGCCATCGCCACCTCCGGCCCCGGCGCCACCAATCTCATGACCGGCATCGCGACGGCCTACGCCGACTCCATCCCCATGGTCCTGATCACCGGGCAGGTGGACAGCAAGCTCATGGGCACCGACGGCTTCCAGGAGACAGACACGTCGGGGGCCGTGGAGTCATTTGTCAAATACAGCTATATAGTCCACGACCCGGAGGAGATTCCCCGGATCGTGAAGGAAGCCTTTTACATCGCCCAGTCCGGCAGGCCCGGCCCGGTCCTTATCGACCTGCCCATGGACATGCAGACCGGCACCGTGGAGGAATTCTCCTACCCCGACAAGGTCCAGCTGCGGTCCTACAAGCCCACCGTGAACGGCCACCCCCTCCAGATGGAGAGAGTCCTCAAAGCTCTGACGGAGGCCAGAAGGCCCCTCATCATCGCGGGCGGCGGCATTCACCTGAGCAATGCTGTGCCCGTTTTCCGTGAATTCGTCCGCAAGTACAGGATCCCGGTGGTCTCCACCATGATGGGCCTCTCCATCCTGCCCACCGAGGATCCGCTCAACTTCGGCATGGTCGGCAACAACGGCCACACCTTCGGCAACCGGGCCATCCGCCACGCCGACCTCATCATCATGGCCGGTGCCAGGGTAGCCGACCGCACGATCCGCGACCCGGCCCTCATCGAGCAGAAGCTCCTGGTCCACATCGACGTGGACCCGGCGGAGATCGGCAAGAATGCCGGCCCGGCCATTCCCCTGGTCGGCGATATCCGGCACATCCTGAAGGCCTTCTGCGCCAAAGAGCCCCAGGTCAACTACGATCCCTGGATCGCCTACCTGACCGACGTCAGGGCCGACTGGATGCGGAAGTTCAAGGCCCGCGAGATTCCCAGCGGCATCGACCCCGAGCGGTTCATGCGGGCCCTCTCCCAGGCCATGGAGGACGACGCCGTCTATGTCTCCGATGTCGGCCAGAACCAGCTCTGGTCCTGCGCCTTCGTGGTGATCCGTAACGGGCGCTTCCTCACCTCCGGCGGCATGGGCACCATGGGCTACGCCCTGCCGGCCGCCATCGGCGCCAAGCTGGGGGCCCCGGACAGGCAGGTCGTTGCGGTCTGCGGCGACGGCGCCTTCCAGATGACCATGATGGAGCTGGCCACCGCCCGCCAGTACGGCGTGCCCGTGAAGCTCGTCATCATCCGCAACAATGCCCTGGGCCTGGTCCGCCAGTTCCAGCACTTCCACTATCACGACCGTTTCAGCGGCACGACGCTCGGCGGAGATCCGGACCTGAGCTTCATCGCCAAAGCCTACGGAATGGATTATTTCCATCTCTCAAAGGGTGCGTACACAGACCGCCTGATCGGTGAATTCCTGGCAGATTCCAACGCCTCCGCCATTTTGGAGTGCGACGTGGACCCTGATTACCTGGCATGAGAAAGGAGGCCTGCCGTGAAAAGAATCTATTCCGTTCTCGTCGAGAACCACGCCGGCGTCCTCTCCAAGGTAGCCGGGCTCTTCTGGCGAAGATGCTTCAACATTGAATCCCTGGCTGTCGGCGAGACCGATGACCCAGGCGTCTCCAACATGATCATTGTCAGCTCCGGAGACGGCCATATCCTGGAGCAGATTGAAAAGCAGCTCAACAAGAAGGTGGACGTCATCAAGGTCAAGACCTTCGATGAATCCGAGGCCGTGAGCCGCGAGCTCATGCTGGTCAAGATCCGCTACTCCCGGTCCACACGCCGGGATATCGTGGAGAACTGCCAGCTCATGGGTGCCTCCATCATCGACATTTCCGAGAGCATGATGACGCTCCAGATCTGTGACACGCCGGAGCGTGTCCGCATTTTCCTCAAGATGATGCAGAACAACCGGATCGTGGAGATCACACGGACCGGCACCCTGGCTCTGACCAAGTGCACGGAGACATCTGTGCCTGCCAACGGTTGAGACACAGGGGGGTGAAACACGGGGGGATGAAACACGGGGTATGTTCCATTTTGTTTCTAAAATGAAACAAAATGGAACATACCCCGTGTTTCATCCCCCCGTGTTTCACCCTCAGCAAAATCTTCCCCGCAATCCAAGATTTTTCCCCTCTCCTTCCTCTCCGTATGATGGTAAAGTAGAAGTATCACCAGATCATCCCAGCAAAGGAGGTATCTATGATCATCACCCAGTACACCACCTTCAGCGCCAACGGCCAGGCCCTGCGCGAGGAGACCCTCATCCCCTGGAATCTTGAGAAAAATGAAGCCCGCCACACCGAGGTCGGCGTCATCAACCTCTATCCCGAGATCACCTACCAGGAAATCGAGGGCTTCGGCGGCGCCATGACCGAGTCCTCCGCCTACCTGCTCTCCACCCTGGACGCGGAGACAAGGAAGGCTGTCCTCTCGCGCTATTTCGGCGCGGACGGACTCAACTACCGCTTCATCCGCACCTCCATCGACAGCTGTGACTTCGGCCTCAGCCAGTACCAGGCCGTGGAGGACCCCATCGCCGACCCGGATTTTGCGACCTTCACCATCGACCGCGACCGAAAATACATTATCCCCATGATCAAGGA
>CACXEL010000193.1 GCA_902766655.1 uncultured Lachnospiraceae bacterium
AAGGTGGAGAACGGCAGCATCGCCGTGGGCCAGGACATCGTCCGGGTCAACTACCACGATGATTCCGTCCATGAGAAGACCCGCGTTACCAAGCTTTACGAGTTCGACGGCCTGAAAAAGGTGGACGTGGCCAGGGCCGAGGTCGGCTCCATCGTGGCCATCTCCGGCATCGGCGACCTGCAGATCGGCGATACCCTCTGCGCGGTGGGACAGGAAGCTCCGATTGCCTTCCAGAAGATCTCCGAGCCGACCATCGCCATGAACTTTATCGTCAACGACAGCCCCATGGCTGGCCTCGAGGGTACCTACTGCACGTCCCGCCAGGTCCGCGAGCGCCTTATGCGCGAGCTCAACACGGACGTCTCCCTTCGCGTCGCAGACACGGAGAGCACGGATACTTTCCGGGTCAGCGGCCGCGGCGAGCTTCATCTGTCCGTCCTGATCGAGACCATGCGCCGCGAGGGGTATGAGTTTGCGGTCAGCAAGGCGGAGGTCATTTACAAGCGGGACGAGAACGGCAAGCTTCTTGAGCCGATCGAGACCGCCTATGTGGATGTTCCGGGTGAGTACTCCGGCACGGCCATCAGCATGCTCTCTGAGCGCAAGGGCGAGCTGGTCGGGATGAGCACCTTGGCCGATGGTACCTCCCGCCTGCAGTTCAGCATTCCTGCCAGGGGTCTTATCGGCATCCACGGCAATTTCCTGACGGCAACCAAGGGCACCGGCATCATCAACAGCGTTTTCGATACCTATGCTCCTTACAAGGGCGACATCAACTACCGCAAGAACGGCTCCCTCATCGCCTTCGAGGACGGTGAGGCGGTCACCTACGGCCTCTTCGCGGCCCAGGAGCGCGGCGCCCTCTTCATCAGCCCGGGCACCCGGGTCTATGCCGGCATGGTGGTCGGTGAGAGCGCCAAGCCCGAGGACATCGAGATCAACGTCTGCAAGACCAAGCACCTGACCAACACCCGGTCCTCCAACGCGGACGAGGCGCTGACGCTGACCCCGCCCAGGATCCTTTCCCTGGAGCAGGCGCTGGACTACATCGATACGGATGAACTCCTTGAGGTCACGCCCAAGTCTCTCCGCATCCGCAAGCGCATTCTGGACTCCAGGCTCAGGAAGCGCGCTTCCTTTGCCACAAAGCAGTGAACGGCAGGCTTTTTTGAAAGTCAGAGACGGCCCTCTCTTCTTAAAAAGAGATTTTTGAGAAGAGAGGGCCGTCTCTGACTTTCAAAAAGCCCTTTTGTGCTTCGCCCCCGGTCGGCTTGACTTTATCCCGGGCCTTTGCTATCATCAAACGAGACGTATGTCTTATTATGCTGAACAATAAAACTGTATGGAGGTGTTTTATGTCTGTATTCAGAGGCTCGGGCGTCGCCCTCGCGACACCCATGAGCGAAGACGGTTCCATCAATTATGATTCCCTGGAAAAACTGATCGAGGACCAGATCGCCCACGGAACGGATGCCCTGATCGTCTGCGGCACCAGCGGTGAGGCACCGACGCTGGACGACGACGAGCATATCAAGGCCATCGAGTTCGCGGTCCAGGTCACCAAGGGCCGGATCCCGGTCATCGGCGGCACCGGCTCCAACAATACGGCCCACGCCGTCATGATGTCCCAGGAGGCCGAGAAGGTCGGCGCCGACGGACTTCTCCTGGTCACACCCTACTACAACAAGGCCACCCAGGCCGGCCTGATCGAGTCCTACAGCGTCATCGCCAGGTCCACCAAGCTCCCCTGCATTCTCTACAACGTGCCCTCCCGCACCGGCACCAATATCCTGCCGGAGACCATGGTGGCCATCGCGAAGGCCAACCCCAATGTGGCGGCCATCAAGGAGGCCAGCGGCAACTTCAGCCAGATCGCCAGGCTCATGAATCTGGCGGACGGGGCCTTCGACGTCTATTCCGGCAATGACGACCAGATCGTGCCCCTCTGTTCCCTCGGGGGTGCGGGTGTCATTTCCGTGCTGGCCAATGTGGCGCCGCAGTTCACCCACGATATGGTCTACGCCTGCTTCGAGGGTGATTACGCGAAAGCTGCGGCCATGCAGCTCAAGTCCATCCCGCTGGTCAACGCTCTCTTCTGCGAGGTCAACCCGATTCCGGTCAAGGCGGCTCTCAACATGCAGGGCTTCAACGTCGGCCGTCCGAGGCTGCCGCTCACGGAGATGGAGCCGGCCCACAAGGCCGTCCTTGAGCGGGAAATGAAGGCATTCGGCTGCCTTTGAACGGTAAGTAAGGCAAGACGCGGCTGCCCGGAAAGAGAAAAAAGGCCTGCAGCCGCTTTTGAGCAACAAATTAGGCGATGCGCCGGGATATGTCGCCGGCGGTCGCCGGGAAAGAGAAGGGATGCGCGACAGGCGCGTCCCCTCTTTATGGCAGGCATAACTGAGATGGAGGTTTTACAATGATCAGTGTGATTTTACATGGCTGCAGCGGACACATGGGTGCGGTGGTGACGGATATGATCGCCAAAGAGGAAGGCATGGAAATTGTGGCCGGCATCGACGCCGTCGATCTGGGCAACCGCCCGTATCCGGTGTATACGGATATCCGCAGCTGCTCCGTTCCGGCGGACGTTATCATCGATTTCTCGACGGCCAAGGCGGTGGACGCCTTGGTGGCTTACGGCGTGGAGAGAAATATCCCTATCGTCCTGTGCACGACCGGCCTTTCCGACGAGCAGCTCGCCAAGGTGGAGGAGGCCTCCGGCGTGGTGGGCATTCTCCGCTCGGCCAACATGTCCCTGGGCGTGAACCTCCTTCTGAAGCTCCTCAAGGAGGCGGCGGGCGTCCTTGTCCCGTCCGGCTACGACGCTGAGATCATCGAGATGCACCACCACCGCAAGCTGGACGCCCCCAGCGGAACAGCCATCGCCCTGGCGGACAGCGTGAAGGAGGGTGCCGGCGGCGGTATGCACTATATCTATGACCGCAGTCAGAAGCGTGAGAAGCGCGACCCCAAGGAGATCGGCATCTCCTCCGTCCGCGGCGGCACCATCGTGGGTGTCCACGACGTGCTTTTTGCCGGTGAGGACGAGGTGATCGAGTTCACCCACACAGCCTACTCCCGGGCCATCTTCGCCAAGGGCGCCGTGGCGGCCGCCAGATTCATGGCCGGCAGGGCCCCGGGCTATTACAGCATGGCCGACGTGATCGGCTGACCGATCATCCGGAGGAAACCTATGGAGTTCAGACCCTGTATCGACATTCACAACGGCAAGGTCAAGCAGATCGTGGGCGGGTCCCTCAAGGATAAGGGTGATGCGGCATCGGAGAACTACGTGTCCGACAAGGGCGCGGACGAATATGCCCGCCTCTTCAAATCCGACGGCCTCACGGGCGGCCACGTGATTCTGCTGAATCCTGCCTCATCCCCCTACTACGAGGCCGACCTTGCCCAGGCGAGGGCGGCGCTGGCCGCTTACCCCGGCGGACTCCAGATCGGCGGGGGCATCCGTGACACCAATGCGGCGGCATTTCTGGACATGGGCGCGAGCCACGTCATTGTGACCTCCTTTGTCTTTTCGGGCGGCCGGATGAATCACGACAATCTCCGGAAAATGAAGACCGCCGTCGGCAGGGAACGCCTTGTACTGGATCTTTCCTGCCGTCCACGGGAGGACGGGTACTACATCTGCACCGACCGCTGGCAGCATTTCACGGAAGTGAAGCTCACGGCAGACCTCATGGATGAGCTTTCGGACAGCTGCGATGAGCTTTTGGTCCATGGAATCGGCGTCGAGGGCTCCCGGGCCGGGATCGACCAGGATCTGGTGCGGCTTCTGGCTTCCAGTCCGCTGCCTGTCACCTATGCGGGTGGTGTCGGGACCATGGATGACCTGGCCCTTCTGCGCCGGCTGGGCGGCGGTCGCGTCAACGTGACGGTCGGGTCGGCGCTTGACCTTTACGGCGGAGACCTGCCCTACAGGGAGGTCGTGGATTTCTGCAGGTAAAAGGGGTTTTTGAGAAGGAGGGACGGTCCTTTTTTCTCATTTTTCGATTCTTTTCGAAAAATGAGAAAAAAGGACCGTCCCTCCTTCTCAAAAACCCCCATCTGGCCGGAATAATATGTAAATGTTCAGAATATTTCATCCGCAAAGACGGATTGTCGTCACAAGTTCCTTGCAAAGGCGGGGGTGAAGAAGTATAATAGTGGCAGGAGTAATTCCTCGTGTGCGCCAGGCGCATAATATAGTGTAAAGGAAGTGACTGTATGAAATATGTAGTTTTCGGCAAGAACTTAGAGGTCACGGAGGGTCTTGAGAAGGCTGTTGAGAAGAAGCTGGGAAAGCTTGAGCGCTATTTTACCCAGGATACGACCTGCACGGTGACTCTTTCCACCGAGAAGGAGCGCCAGAAGGTGGAGGTCACGATCCCTGTCAGGGGCAATATCATCCGCTCAGAGCAGGTCAGCAACGACATGTATGTCTCCATCGACCTGGTCGAGGAGGTCATCGAGCGCCAGCTGAAGAAATATAAGAACAAGATCATCGACAGGAAGCAGGCCGGCGGCAACTTCCAGCAGGAGTTCATCGACCGGGAGTTCGACCAGGAGGAGGGCGAGATCCGCATCATCCGCTCCAAGAAGTTCGACATCAAGCCCATGTATCCGGAGGATGCCTGCGTACAGATGGAGCTTCTGGGTCACAGCTTCTTCGTCTTCAACAACGCCGAGACGGGCGAGACCAACGTTGTGTACAAGCGCAAGGGCGGTACCTACGGCCTCATCGAGCCGGAAGAATGATCCACCATACAGGAACCAATGTGGGAGCACGGTCTTCGGACCGTGCTCTTTTTGGGTTCCGGCCGGCGCGGGGGCTTGCGCGGATTCTGCCCTGTGGGGACAAGGGGGCCTGCGCTTAGGGACAACTGTGGGATAGAGGATTCAGATTTGGCGGAAAAGCTAAAATGGTGTCATAAAGACGAATCCGTTGCTTTACGGTCAGGCGGCATTTTGGGTATAGTTTCTATAACAGAGGATTTTGGGTGAATCCGCCCGGTGTTATGAACAAGGAGGAATGCCATGAGAGAGTATACGCTTTTTAACGACAACTGGTTCTTCAAGAGGCCCGGCGAGGCGACGACTCCTGTCAGCCTGCCTCATACCTGGAACGCGGTCGACGGCCAGGACGGCGGCAACGATTACTGGCGCGGAAGTGCCCTTTACACGAAGAAATTCGCGAAGCCCGCTCTGCCGGAGGGCGGCAGGTGCTTCATTGAGTTCGCCGGCGCGGCCATGACGGCGGACGTGGTCCTGAACGGGAAGAAGCTGGCCCATCACGAGGGCGGCTATTCGACCTTCCGGGCGGACCTGACGGATGCGCTGGCCGAGGAGAACTGCATCGAGGTCACTGTGGACAACAGTGCGAACGACCGGGTGTATCCCCAGATGGCGGATTTCACTTTCTATGGCGGCATTTACCGGGATGTGAAGCTGGTCGCGGTGCCGGCGGAGCATTTTGAGCTGGTCAAGGATGGCAGCACGGGCATCAAGGTGACGCCTGTGGTCGACCTTGCGAAGAAGGAAGCCGTCGTGACCATCGAGACCTGGCAGAACGGGGGAAATGAAGTCCGCTTCGAGATCGCCGGCCATGACGGCCCTGTCACGGGCTTCGCGAAGGTCAAGGACGGCCATGCTTCCATCGAGTTCTGCCTGAGCGACGTCCATCTCTGGGACGGGCTGGAGGATCCGTATCTCTACAGCGTCAAGGCAAGCCTTGTGAAGGACGGCGAGGTGGTCGATGAGGTCTGCACCCGCTTCGGCTGCCGGGAGTTCCACGTGGATCCGGAGAAAGGCTTTTTCCTGAACGGCCGCAGCTATCCGCTGCGCGGCGTCAGCCGTCATCAGGACCGGATCGGGCTGGGCAATGCCCTGACCCTGAAAGAGCACAGGGAGGACATGGAGATCGTGAAGGAGCTCGGCGCCAACACACTGCGCCTCGCTCATTATCAGCATGCCCAGGAGTTCTACGACCTGTGCGACGAGAACTGCATCATCGTGTGGGCTGAGATTCCGTATATCACGAAGCATATGTCCGGCGGAAAGCAGAATGCCCTGGACCAGATGCGTGAGCTCATTACCCAGTGCTACAACCATCCGTCCATCGTCTGCTGGGGCCTCAGCAACGAGATCACGGCCTCCAGCCAGGTGACGGAGGAGCTGTTGGCGGACCACAAGGCCCTGAATGACCTTTGCCACGAGATGGATCCCACCAGGCCGACAGTCATGGCCCACGCCTTCATGCTGGAGAAGGACAGTCCGCTGATTCCCATCGCCGACATGGCCAGCTACAACCTCTATTTCGGATGGTACCTGGGTGAGCTGGAACAGAACGACGAGTTCTTCGATGAGTATCATGCCATGTATCCCGACCGGGTCATCGGCTTCAGCGAGTACGGTGCGGACGCCAATGCGGCCTTCCATTCTTCGAAGCCGGACCAGGGCGACTACACCGAGGAATATCAGTGCGTATACCACGAGCACATTCTGAAGTGCATTGAGAAGAGACCCTTCCTCTGGGCTACCCACGTCTGGAACCTCTTCGACTTCGCGGCCGACGGCCGTGACGAGGGCGGCAAGAAGGGCGAGAACCAGAAGGGCCTCGTGGAGTTCGACCACAAGACCAGGAAGGATGCCTTCTATCTCTACAAGGCGGCCTGGAGCAAGGAGAAGTTCGTCCGCCTCTGCGGCAGGCGCTATGTCGACCGCGCCGAGGACGTGACCGAAATCAAGGTCTATTCCAACTGCGGCAGCGTGACGCTCTTCGTGGACGGCAGGGAGTTTGAAACGGAAAATGCGGACAAGGTCTTCATTTTCCGGGTCCCGATCTCCGGTGAACACAAAATTGAGGCCGTTGCCGGCGAGCTTCGCGACGAGATGGTCGTCCGCCGCGCGGCCGAGCCCAACAAGGCCTACATCTTCGGCGATGCGGGCAATGTGGTCAACTGGTTCGACAAGGAGGACCTGAAGGCCGGCTATTTCTCCATCAAGGACAAGTTCGGCGAGCTCATGTCCCATCCGGGCACGGCGCCCATCGTTGGCAGGATCATGGCCAGGGCCTCCGCGAGCCGCGGCGAAGTGGCCGAGGGGACCAAGGGAAATAAAGCCCTGCAGCAGATGATGGCCTCCATGACCTTTGAGAGCCTGCTCAAGAAGGCCGGAGCCAACGTCATTTCCGCCGACCAGATCAAGGCCATCAACGATGCGCTCCAGCAGGTAAAGAAGGAGAACTGAGACATGGTCATTAACGCGAGCATTAAAATCGCCCATCTCCTGGAGAACGAGCAGGCAGTGGCTGTCTTTGAGAGTCTGGGCGATCCCCATATCGACGACGCCTCCAGGGCATCCTTCAACAGCCAGATCTCCAAGATCTTCCGCGTGGAGAGCACCGATACCTTTATCGCCATGGCTGACAGGTGGCTGCCGGGAACACCGGTGGACGCCAGGCTGGCCGACATTTTCACCCGCGTGATCGCCGGCACCTACGCCCCGGACAAGTAAACAGCGGGGAGATATTTGAGAATGAGGGATGCACCTTTTACTCTAAAACTGATTTTTGAGTAAAAGGTGCATCCCTCATTCTCAAATCCTCCGGTCCCGGAGATATGAAAGGGATGAATCATGAAGATTTCACAGACAAGGACCCAGGCCCTCCGGAGCTCAGGAACCGCGCCCTGGCCCGCAGCGCGGCTGCCGAGGGCTTCGGCCTCCTGAAACATGAAGGCTTCCCGCGGGGATCTCCATGCCCGCCCTTTTTCTGCCTTTCCAACATCTTGTGCCGGGTGGTTAAAAGGGCACAAGGGAGGAAACAGATATTTAATATATTTCGAAAGATTGGTCACTTGAGGGGAGTGGGGCGGCGTGTTATTATAGTAATTGACTCTTTTTGCCCGCAAGTGCGGGCCATGTGTGCGGATGCGGCTGAATATTGGCCTCGCCTGACAGGTACACAGGCCCGGAAAGGCAGCCGGACAGGCCCTGCAGGACCGCGTTTTTCCGGAAGCGTGATCATGGCGGGCAGATGAAGATCAGGGAAGAGAGGGCGGACTGTCCTCATTTCCCGAATAATGACTTACACAGGAGACTTCTATATGGGAGTATGGGAAAAAATATTCGGAACCCACAGTCAGCGCGAGGTGAAGCGCATCATGCCCATCGTCAGGCAGATCGAAAGCCTGCAGGACACCATGCGCGCCATGTCGGACGAGGAGCTGGCGGCCAAGACGCCTGAATTTAAAAAGCGCCTGGCCGGCGGCGAGACGTTGGACGATATCCTGCCGGAAGCCTACGCGGTCGTCCGGGAGGCGGCCAAGCGCACACTGGGCATGGAGCACTTCGAGGTCCAGCTCATCGGCGGTATCATCCTCCACCAGGGCCGTATCGCGGAAATGAAAACAGGTGAAGGCAAGACCCTGGTCTGCACCCTGCCCGCCTACCTCAACGCCCTGGAGGGCAAGGGCGTCTGCGTCGTCACGGTCAACGATTACCTGGCCGCCCGAGACGCTGAGTGGATGGGAGCGGTCCACCGCTTCCTGGGCCTGACCGTAGGCTGCGTCCTGCAGCCCATGAAATCCGATGAGCGCCGGGCCCAGTACGCCTGCGACATCACCTACATCACCAATAACGAGCTCGGCTTCGACTACCTGCGCGACAATATGGTCATCTACGAGAAGCAGCTGGTCCAGCGGGGACTCCATTACGCCATCATCGACGAGGTCGACTCCATCCTGATCGACGAGGCCAGGACGCCGCTCATCATTTCCGGGCAGAGCGGCAAGTCCACCAAGATCTACGAGGTCTGCGACATGATCGCCCGCCAGCTCCGCCGCGGCGAGGCCTCC